>NZ_VFOV01000001.1:0-287500 GCF_006716315.1 Nocardioides albertanoniae
GCTGTTCGAGAGCGTCCACGCGGGCGACCGGCTCCACAACGAGATCGTGATCGCTGGGTACGTCGTGATGCGGGTCGCGCTCTGCGGCCACTGGCTGCGCGCGTGGCGCCAGGATCCGAGCCGGCGCCGGGCCCACCGCACCTATCTCGTCTCGATCCTCACCGCGCAGGTGCTCTGGTGCGTCATCGCCGTGCTTCCGCTGACCGTTCCGGTCGCGTTCGCGGCGATGGTGCTGCCGCTCGTGGTCGAGCTCATCGGCCCGTTCATCGCCGAACGCTCCGCCGGCGGCACGCCCTGGCACGCCGACCACATCGCCGAGCGCTACGGACTGCTGACGATCATCACCCTCGGCGAGGGCGTGCTCGGCACCGTCGCGGTGGTCTCGGCGATCGTCGAGGAGCCCGAGCTCGGTTGGAGTCTGGAGCCGATCCTCCTGCTCGCCGCTGGGATCGGCCTGACCTTCGGCCAGTGGTGGACCTACTTCACGATCCCCTGGGCCGAGGTGCTCCAGCGACGCCGCGACCGCTCGTTCCTCTTCGGCTACGGCCACGTGGTGCTCTACGCCGCGATCGCCGCCACCGGCGCAGGTCTGCACGTCGCGGCCTACTTCCTCGAGCACCACTCCGAGCTCGGCGAGGTCGCCACGGTGGTCTCAGTCGTGATCCCCGTCGGTGCGTACGCGCTGGTCCTCTACGTCCTCTACAACGCCTTCGTGCACGCATTCGACATGTTCCACGTGCTCCTCATCGGTCTGACCGCGGTGCTGCTCGTCGCGGCCGTCGTCATGGCGGCCGCCAGCGTCCCGGTGGCATGGTGTCTCGTTGTCCTCGCGCTGGCACCGGTGGTCACCATCGTCGGCTACGAGACCATCGGCCACCGCCACGTCTCGCACCACCTCGACGCCCTCTGACCGGGTCGACCCGCGGCTGCTGATCTGACTGACTGGTCAGTCAGATCAGCAGCACCTATCCACGGTCGGACGATCCTCGGCAGGCGTCAGGCCTTGGGGCTGTCGCCCTCGGTCTCGCCGTGGTCATCACCGTGCTCGTCGCCGTGCTCATCACCGTGCTGGTCGACCTGCTCGGCGGTGATCTCTCCCTCGCCGTGGACGGCGTCGTCGTCGCCGGCGGCGAGGAGGCCGTAGAGCTTGCGACGGGTGTCGGCGAGGATGTCGGCGGCGGCCTGGCGCTGCGAGTCGGTGCCGGAGGTGGCGAGCTGCCACACCGCAGGGAGCACCTGGGCGAGCTCGCCGCCGAGGATGCCGAAGCCGGCGAGGTCGCCGACCCCCTGACCACCGCGCCCGCCGCGGCCCTGGGCTCGGGCGTTGTCGGCGGCCTTGTCGAACGGCTTCCACACCGCCGCCAGCTCGTCGCTGTGGTCGGCGGCGTAGGTCTTGCCGGCGGCGCTGAGTCGGATGGCACGGCGACCGTGCTCGTCGTCGGACTCCACGAGACCCTCGTCCTCGAGCTGCTGGATGGTCGGGTAGACCGAGCCGGGGCTCGGCCGCCACTCACCCGAGCTGCGCTCGGAGATCTGCTGGATCACCTGGTAGCCGTTGATCACCTGGGACTGCTCGGCCGCTTCGGCGAGCACGTAGATGATCGCGGAGCGTACGTCACCACGACGCACGCGCGGACCGGGCCGCTGCGGGGGCTGGTTGTCGAAGCCGAGCAACGCCGAGATCCACGGCGGCGGACCAGCCGGTCCACGACCGCGACCGTGGCCGCCCTGCCAACCCGGGCCGCCGGGGCCGCCCCATCCGGGTCCGCCCCAACCGGGACCGCCCTGCCAGCCATGGGAGCGGCGCGGGCCGCCCTTGCCGAACTCTCGACCCATCTGGTCGATCCACTCGCCCCACGGGTTGCTGTTGTTGTACGTCATCAGTTTCTCCTTGTTCACGGGGCCGAGTCGGTCGACTCGGCCGGAAGACTGCATCGCGTTCCTTCGCGATATATCGTGAGCGTACGTCGTAAAACCCGACGGTTCAAGTCATTTGAGACAACGAAGGAGCCCCCGGCTGCACCGAGGTGCGGCCGGGGGCTCCTGAATCAGACCCGGAGCGTCATAACTGCATTCAGACGCCAGGCGTCTGCGGCGGGTTGTTGCCGGCCGGCGGAGTGGTCGGAGCCGACGGAGCGGCCGCGCGCGCACCCCCACCCTCAGCCTGGAGCTTGTTCAGCTGCTTGGCAGCAGCGTCGCGGCCCCCGAGGCCGAAGGCGAGCGCCGCGGCAGCGGCACCACCGACGACCACGGCACCGAAGCCGAGGTTGATGATCGAGTCGGCCAGACCCATGAACTTCAGTCCGATCGCGACGAACAGCACGATCGTGGCGTACTTCAGGATCTGCGAGGCCGAGCCGGGCACCAGCTTGGCGAGCACCGAGGCGATCACGACACCGGCGGCGATGATCGCACCACCGAAGATGACCTTGCCACCCAGCTCGAGCACCTGCGTGATGAACGCGGTGATCTGCGGGAACTCGAGCATCTGCGCCGCCATCACGGCGAAGAAGAGCACGATGCCCGTCTGAATGATCTTGGTGATGACCGGGGTTGCGCTCTGGCCCTCGGGCAGCACGTCCATCGAGCGGAGCGCGTTGTCGAAACCGAGCCCGTCGATGATCTGACCGAGGATGTCGGCGGCGAACTTGGCGATGACCACGCCGATGCCGAGCAGGATCGCGGCGGCGATGAGCTTCGGGATCGCGGCCATGATCATGTTGAGCATGCCCTCGGCGGGGTCGGAGATCGAGCTGATCCCGAGGATCTGCAGGGCGGCGATCGCCACGATGATCATGATCATCGCGTAGAGCACGAGACCGATGACCTTGACGATCTGAGCGGCCGGGCCGGGCGAGTCGGTCGGGGCCTCGTAGGGCTGGCCGGCAGCGTCCACGCCGACCGTCTGGTCGACCTGGCCGGAGAGCTTGCTGCCACTGCCGAGCCACTTGTCGAACGGGACCGCACCGAGCGCGGTCTCGACGAGCTGACGGACGATCTTGGCGACGAGCGCACCGACGACGAAGACGAAGGCCGCACCGATGAGGTTGGGCAGGAAGCCCAGGATCCCATCGAGGAGGCCCTGGATCGGCGTGAGCACGGAGCTCAGACCGAACAGGTCCAGCAGAGCGATCAGACCGAACAGCCATACCAGCAGACCAGCTACCGAGCCGAGGCTCTGGCCGATGCTGTCTCCGTCATTTCCGGCCTTCTGAAGCACCTTGATCTTCGAGGTCAGCTTCGTGAACGCCCACTTGACGATCTTCGCGATGATCCAGGTGACCAGGAGGATGACGATCGCGGCGGCGACCTTGCCTCCGAGACCCACCCAGTCGATGTCCTTCACGGCATCCATGTACATCCCCTTCATTAGGGTTGGTTGAGGAGATGCCTGGGTCGACGAGCAGCCCGAGTGATGCACGCAACAGGCACCTCTGCTGCAACAGACGTTCGTCTACAAGTGACCCGAACGCAAGCGTGGCACTCCAACGGAGGCAAATAAGACGATCATTTGCCACTCCGACGCCTCCGCGTCGAACGCAGGAAAACAGCGCTCAGGAAGCCAACCATGCGGCGTACGCATCGAAGGAGTAGGGCCTGCCGAGGAAGTCGGCGACCAGGTCGGCCGCGTCCTTCTCACCGCCGCGGGCGAGCACGCGGTCGCGGTAGCGTGCCGCCACCTCCGGCGCGAACAGGTCGTCGTCGTCGAAGGCGCTGAACAGATCCTTCGCGATGACCAGCGACCACATGTAGGTGTAGTAGGCCGAGGAGTAGCCGCCGAGGTGGCCGAAGCTGGCGAAGAAGTGGGTGCCGTCGAGGTAGGGGTAGGGCGAGTACGCCGCCTGCAGCTCCTGGAGGCGATTGGTCAGGTCATCGGGCCGCTCCTTGTGGAACCAGTAGGAGATCGCGGCGTAGAACATCTGCTGCCGAGCCTGGTAGCCCTTGCCGAAGTCGTCGGCGGCGCGCATCCTAGCGACCAGGTCGGCCGGGATCGGCTCGCCGGCCTGGTCGGTGGCGAAGGTCTGCAGGACGTCGGCGTCCCAGGCCCACTCCTCGAGCATCTGGCTGGGCGCCTCGACGAAGTCCCACTCGGTCGCGACCCCGGAGAACCGCGCCCACTCGCCCTGCCCGCCGAGCACGTGGTGGATCAGGTGGCCGAACTCGTGGAAGAGGGTGACCACGTGGTCGTGCTCCATCAGACCGCGGGAGAAGTTGCAGACCAGCACGCCCTCGGGCAGCTGGCGCCCCTTCGCTCCGGTGGCCAGGTCGAACTGTGCCGCGTGCTTGTACTTCCCCTCGCGCGGGTGGAGGTCGAGGTGGATCCGCCCCAACCGCTCGCCGTCACTGTCGGCATCGCTCTCGGCCGGGCAGACGTCGAAGACGCTCACGTCGTCGTGCCAGGTGACGACGTCGGAGACCGGCTCGTAGCGCAGCCCGAAGAGCCGCCCGGTCACGTCCAGCAGCCCCTGATGAACCTTGGCGAAGTCGAAGAACGTACGCACCACCTGGCTGTCGACGTCGTACTTCTCCTGGCGCACCAGCTCCTCGTAGTAGAGCGCGTCGGCGGAGGAGACCGCACTGGCGCCCGGCACGTCCTGGGCGTAGCGGTCGAGGAGCACCTCGAGGTCGCGCTTCATCCGCCCGTCGGCAGCGCCGGCGATCCTGTCGATGAACTCCGGGATCGCCGGGCCCTCGCCGATCATCTTCACCTCGGCGTCGTAGGCAGGCCAGTCGGCGTAGCCGACCAGCCCGGCCAGCTCGTGACGCAGCGCGAACATCTCCTTGAGCACCGCGTCGTTGTGGGGCCAGCCGCGCTCGAGCCCCGCCACGGTGACGGCGCGCCGGACCGCGGGGTCCTTCACGAACATCCGCGCCGGGAGCGCGTCGGGATAGTCGGTGGTGATCTCGATGAGCCCCTCGTCGTTGACCGGGTGCTCCTCCAGCCAGTCGGCCGGCAGCCCGTCGAGCTGCTCGGGAGTGGCCGTCGTGATGCGTACGTCGTCGCGGGCAACGCGGGAGAACTCCAGGTCGAGCTCGGTGAGCCGCTCGTTGATCTCGCTCAGCCGGGCGCGGGTGGCGTCGTCTCGGTCGACGCCGGCTCGGCTGAAGTCCTGCAGCGTCTTCTCGAGGAGCCGCGCGGCCAGCGGGTCGAGCGCCTCGGTCTCGGCAGCCGGCAGGTCGGCGAAGACGTTGTAGAGCGCCTTGTCCTGGGTGAGCTCCGTGCGGAGGCGGTCGACCTCGAGCTCGGTGTCCTCGCACGCGGCACGGACCGCCTCGACGGGGTGCACGTTGGCGAGCAGACCGGCCAGCCCACCGAGCGAACCGAGCTCGAGGGAGAGCTCGTCCCAGGCCTTCAGCACGTCGAGCGCCTGCCTCGGCGGGGCCGACCTGAGCTGATCGGCCAGCTCTCGCACGTGCGCCGTCGTCGTCGACGTGCGCTCCTTGATCCAGGCTTCAGCGGCGTCGGCCTCGGGCAGGACGAGCGGCTCAGGCGTACTGGTGATCTTCGGGGCCCCCGCGGCGCCCGGAGCGGAGCGAGGACGTCGTGGGGTGTTCATGCGGCAAGCCTGCCACGACCTGAAACGCTTCGCCGCCGAGATCCGGCGAAGCGTCGGATCTCGGCGGAGGCTCACCCCTCGAGGCGGGGCGGTCCAGGGAATCGGTGGATCTCCTGCGGCCAGTCGAGCGCGACCGCCATCCGGCCCGCCCAGTAGCGCGCGGCCTCGTCGTCGGGCACGTCGACGACGAAGAAGCCGCCGAGGTGCTCCTTGGTCTCCACGTACGGACCGTCGGTGAACACGGGCTCCCCGTCGTCGCCGAGCTCGACGCTGCAGAGGGCGGTCGAGGCGTCGATCCCGCCGTTGCCGTAGACGAAGACCCCCGCGTCCTTCATCTCCTTGGTCACGGCCGTCGAGGTGTCCCGCTTGTGGATCAGCTGCTCCAGGGTGTGCTCGTCGACCCACTCGTCGTTGAACGCGATGATGTACTCCGGCATGTCGCTCTCTCTCCTGTGTCGTTCTTCGCGGCCCGGTGGCCGCCGTTCATCTCTTCTACGAACGCATCCGGGCCGATCCGACAGCCTCGGAGGAAATTTCTTCAGCTGGGCCCGAGCTGGTCGCGGCGCCTGGTCAGCAGCGCGACCTCGGCGGCGTTCTCGGCGAGCTCGATGGCCCGGTCGTACGCAGCCCGCGACTCTCCGCTCCGACCGAGCCGGCGCAGCAGATCGGCCCGGGTGGCGTGGAAGGCGTGGTAGTCGTCCAGGCTGGGCCCGAGGTGCCGGTCGATCTCGGCGAGCGCGACCTCGGGTCCGTCCATCTCGGCGACCGCGATCGCGCGGTTGAGCCGGACGATGGGCGAGCCGTCGACCCGGATCATCTGGTCGTAGAGCGCGACGATCTGGGACCAGTCGGTGTCGCGGGCGTCGCGCACCGAGGTGTGGACCGCGTTGATGGCGGCCAGGATCTGGTAGCGACCGGGCCGGGCGCCGCCGTCGGCGACGACGGCGAGCCGCTCGCGCACCAGCCTGTGCCCCTCGGCGATCAGGTCGAGATCCCACGATCCGCGGTCCTGCTCGTCGAGCCGGACCAGCTCGCCGGTCGCCGAGACCCGGGCCGTACGCCGCGCCTCGATCAGCAGCATCAGGGCCAGCAGGCCGGCGACCTCGCCGTCGTCGGGGAGCAGGGCACGGACCAGGCGGGTCAGCCGGATGGCCTCGAGGGTCAGGTCGCCGCGTACGGAGCTCTCGTGGTCGCCGGAGGAGAGATAGCCCTCGTTGAAGACCAGGAAGAGGACAGCCAGGACCCCCGAGACGCGCTCGGGCAGGTCGGCCGCCTCCGGCACGCGGTAGGGGATGTGGGCGGCCTTGATCTTGTTCTTCGCCCGGGTGATCCGCTGGCCCATGGTGGTCTCCTGGACCAGGAAGGCGTTCGCGATCTCGGGCACTGTCAGACCGCCGACCATGCGCAGCGTCAACGCGATCCGCGCCTCGGGCGCGAGCGCCGGGTGGCAGCAGGTGAACAGCAGCCGGAGCCGGTCGTCCTCGATGGCGCTGTGCCGATCAGGCGAAGGCTCGTCGGGACCCTGGATCTCAGCCAAGGCAACCGCCTCCTTCTGCTTGTCGTCACGCTTGGACTCGCGGCGGATCCGGTCGATCGCGCGGCGGTTGGCGGTGGTGGTGAGCCAGGCGCCGGGGTTGGGCGGCACCCCGTCGAGCGGCCAGCGCTCGACGGCGACCATGAACGCCTCGGCCGCGGCATCCTCGGCGACGCCGAGGTCGCCGAAACGCTTGGTGAGGCTGGCGACCACCCGGGCCCACTCCTCGTGGTGGACCCGGGTGATCGCCTCGGTGACGTCGGTCAACCTCGGATCACGCCTCGGGGCCGGTCTGCATCGGGCGCACCTCGACCTTGCCGAGGCAGGCTGCCGAGGCCTCTGCGGCGAGCTTGAGCGCGACATCGAGGTCGGGCACGTCGATGATCCAGAAGCCGGCCATGTGTTCCTTGGCCTCGGCGTAGGGACCGTCGGTGATGATCGGCTTCTCGCCCTGACCGTCGACGACGGTCGCGGTCTTCGCGGCGTCGAGGCCGTCGGCGAAGACGAAGTAGCCCTCTGCCTGGAGCTTGTCGTTGAACTTGCCGGTCGCCTCGAACGAGCTCATCATCTCCTCCGGCGAGGAGTAGCCGTAGTTCTCCAGCTCGTAGTCCGAGTCGGGACCCCAGACGGACATCAGGTATTTGGCCATGGTGCTCACTCCTTTGTGGTGGGCGGTCTCGGTGACCGCCTCTCACCCTTGCTACGAAGGCCTACACCCAGATCCGACACCTCTCATCCGAATTTCTTCAAGCAATAAGAATTTCTTCGGGTAAAGACATTCGCTTAGCATGAGTAACCATGTTGAAGGCCCCGCAGAAGTGAGCATCGCCGCCAAGCTCAAGGGCGCCGTCGCCGACACCCGCCCGCTCCAGGAGCCGCACTTCCGGCGCCTGTGGATCGCCGGCATCGTCACCATGATCGGCGCCCAGCTGACGGTCGTCGCGGTGCCCGCGCAGATCTACGCCGACACCGGCTCGTCCGCCTACGTCGGGCTGACCGGCGTCTTCGGGCTGGTCCCGCTGATCGTCTTCGGTCTCTACGGCGGCGCGCTCGCCGACCACTTCGACCGGCGTACGATCCTGCTGGTCTCCACGGTCGGGCTGATCGTCACGAGCGCGCTCTTCTGGCTCCAGTCGGCGGTCGGCAACACCAACGTATGGGCGCTGCTGTGCCTCTTCTCGGTGCAGCAGGCCTTCTTCGCGGTCAACTCGCCGACCCGCAACTCGCTGCTGCCCAAGATCCTGCCGCTGAAGCTGCTGCCGGCCGCCAACTCGCTGCAGATGACGGTCTTCCAGGCCGGCGCCATCGCGGGGCCGCTGATCGCCGGGGTGCTGCTGCCGTTCACGGGGTTCACCTGGCTGTACGCCATCGACACGGTCACCCTCTTCGCGACGCTCTACGCGGTCGTGCTGCTGCCGAAGATCCCCGTCGAGGGTGCCGGCGACAAGGTGCCGGGGCTGCGCTCGGTGTGGGACGGCTTCGCCTACCTGCGCCACCAACCGGTGCTGATGATGAGCTTCGTCGTCGACCTGATCGCGATGGTCTTCGCGATGCCGCGGGCGCTCTTCCCGCAGATCGCCCACGAGTCGTTCGGTGGGCCCACGGAGGGCGGGATCGCGTTCGCGCTGCTCTTCGCGGCGATCCCGGCCGGTGCCGTGGTCGGCGGCATCTTCTCCGGCTGGGTCTCCCGCGCCGAGGCGCAGGGCCGCGTGGTCATGTGGTGCATCGCCGTGTGGGCGCTCGGCATCACGTTCTTCGGAGTCACGATCTTCTTCGCCGACCTCGCCACGGGCGAGCGCACCACCGCGCTCATGCTCGGCCTGGCGGTGCTCTTCATGATGGTCGCCGGCGCCGCCGACGTGGCCTCCGCGGCGATCCGGATGTCGATGCTCCAGGCGGCAGCCGACGACAACGTACGCGGCCGGCTGCAGGGCGTCTTCACGGTCGTCGTCGCGGGTGGACCCCGCGTCGCCGACGTGCTGCACGGCGGCGCGGCAGCCGTGGTCGGCACCGCGATCGCGACCACCGGAGGTGGTGTGCTCAACCTGCTCGGCATCGCCGTGTGCGCCGTGCTGGTGCCGTCGTTCGTCGCCTACCGGGTCAGCCGGTCGAGCTAGTGACGCCCTAGCTGTGATGTCCAGGGAGGTTGTACCGCCCTGGGACGGTGAGTCTGCTGAGAGGTGAAGGCCTCCGGTTGTGAAGTGGAGCTGTCTAGTTCACACACTTCACCGACCGGAGGCCTTCGTGTCCCACGCTAACGCTGCCCTGACCCCACGCGCTCGTTTACGACTCGCCCAGCTCGTTGTCGAGCGCCGGTGGACCTACGCTGCCGCAGCCAAGATGTTCATGGTTGCCCCACGTACCGCGAAGAAGTGGGCTGACCGGTACCGGGCCGAGGGTCCGGCCGGCATGCGCGACCGCAGTTCACGACCACGCACCAGCCCGACTCAGACCAGCCCGGACCTGGTCCGCCAGATCGTGCGCCTGCGGTGGCGACACCGCCTCGGCCCGGTCCAGATCGCCGGCCGGCTCGCGATGCCGGCTTCGACCGTGCACGCCGTGCTGGTGCGCTGCCGGATCAACCGGCTTTCCCACATCGACCGAGCCACCGGTGAACCGATACGCCGCTATGAACATCCGCACCCGGGTTCGCTGATCCACGTCGATGCCACCAAGTTCGGCAACATCCCCGACGGCGGCGGCCACCGCTACGTCGGCCGCCAGCAAGGCGAACGCAACAAACGCGCCACCACAGGGCTCCCGAAAGGTGCCGACTACAAGCCACGTACCGGCAAAGCATTCGCGCACACCGTGATCGATGACCACTCACGCCTCGCCTACGTCGAGATCTGCACCGACGAGAAGGCCGACACCGCCGTCGGGGTCCTACAGCGAGCAGTGGCTTGGTTCACCGAGCACGGCGTCACCGTCGAACGCGTTCTCTCCGACAACGGCAGCTGTTACCGCTCCTTCGCCTGGCGCGACGCCTGCGCAGACCTCAACATCAAGCACAAACGGACCCGTCCGTACCGGCCCCAGACCAACGGGAAGATCGAGCGTTTCCACCGGACCCTGGGCGAGGGATGGGCCTACGCACGCTTCTACAACTCAGAAGCCGAACGTCGAGCAGCCCTCCCAGGCTGGCTTCACTTCTACAATCACCACCGAGCCCACAGCGCCATCGGAGACCAACCACCCATCAGCCGATTGACCAACGTCCCTGGACATCACACCTAGCCGACGAAGCTGCGCAGCAACCCGGCGAGCAGCTCTGGCTGGTCGATCGGCACCAGCGTCGAGGAGTTCTCGACCGTCTCGAGCCGCGCGTCGGGATAATGCGCGGCCAGGCGCGGTCCGTGCTCGGCGGGCATCATCGTGTCCTGGTCGGCCCAGACCACCAGCACGGGCTTGGTGAACTTCTGCTGCGCCTCGGCCAGCTCGAGCAGTTCTCTCTTCGAGGGAGCACCACGGGCGAACTTCATGAAGTCGCGGCGGATCGCCCGGTCGGTCAGCGCGGGCGCGAACCAGCCGAGAAGGAGGTCGTCGTAGAGGTGGTAGTCCTTGTCGACCGACATCCCGCCGTAGCCGAAGTCGGCCTGCCGGACCCGGTGGAATCGGAACGTCTGCAGCGCCGCGGTGAACAGCGGCGGCACCTTCGCGAGCGCCCCGAGCGGCCTGGCTGCCTTGGGCGGGTAGTTGTCGAAGGCCTCGCACGCGACCAGCGCCATCCGGGCGATGCGGTCGGTGCGGCCGGCGTTGATGAGGAACTGCCCGCCGCCCCAGTCGTTGAGCACCAGGGTGACGTCGTGGAGGTCGAGGGCGTCGATGAAGTCGCCGAGGATGGCCGCCATGCCGAGCTGGCTCAGGTCGGCGTCGGCATGCATCGGCTGACGATGGCCACCGAGCGGCAGCGTCGGCCGGATCACCCGGAAGCCGCCCAAGTGCGGCATCGCGCGCCGCCACAGTCGCCCATCCATCGGCGGCCCGTGCAGGAGCACCAGGACGGGTCCTGGACCGCCGGTGTCCTCGTAGTCGATCGGACCGGCCGACAGCTCGACGCTGGGCATTCAGGGGGCTCCTCGAAGCAATGACGTGGGGTCCCACACCTTGCCCCCCGCGCCCGGGCCGTGCAACGAGAATCGCCCGATTGCCCGCGCATCAGGGCCCTACGCGGGTCTTTGGTCCTGGAAGGCATTGCTGGATTCAGCGGCGATGCGCGATCTCGAGACCCCCGTACCACAGGCCGACCACTGCAATCAGGGCAACAATGGGAACCCACCAGATCACGCAATCGCGGCGCTGGAGGCGGTTCATCGTGAAGGCGGCGACGAGGGTAACGGTCACTGGGCCGAAGATCGCACTCAAGCCACCGGCCCAACCGACTGCGGTGAACTTGTGTTCCATCACCTTCGGGTCCGGCGACTGTCCAAGAAAATATCCGATCAGCGCCAGTACAGATCCCATCACGGCAGCAACGGCGACCAGCGCGAACAGGCTCCAACCGACGACACTGCCGGCAGTCCGTGGAGCGACGTACTCAGGCCGTAGGAGTGGTGGGTTTGACGGTCTCATGAAAGCCTTCAGGCTACAGCGCCGTCGACACATGGCCAGGATCAGAAACGGTCAAGGAATGGGTAGCAACCTTCTACTTCCCAGGTTCAGGCCCTGGATCCGACCTACCGGGATGCCATTCGGCATACCACCGACGAGCCACAAGAGGCGCTTCGCCTGGCAACGACGACGCGGCCCCAGGCCGTACGACGTAGGATGCGTCGTCGATTGCGAAGCGCAAGCGTACGGAGAGCCATCGTGATCCGGCTTGGAGGTGCGTCAAGCCCGGTTCGGCCGGATAGCATCACTGCATGCGGCGATTCCTCGGACTTATCTGCCTTGCACTCATACCGACCCTCATGGCCTGCAACCCCGTCGAACGGATCACCTCCGGATGCAAAGACGCGGACCAAGGTGTGGTCGACGAGGTCATGGAAACCGCCGACCCCGACAAGAAGTTGGTTGACCGGATCGAGTTCGTCCGGGCCAAGACGATCGGCCTGCCCGACGACATGCAGAAGTTCGACTTCGACCAGATCATGGTGATCACCATCGCGCAATGGTTCACCGAGGCCGAATCCAGTGACCTACTCCCGGGCAAGGAACAAGTCACGACATTTGTGCTGAGCTCCGAGACCGACGAGGTTGCACCCATCGATGAGTTCGCGGAGAAGAGCTTCTCCCTCACCAACCCCGTCCAGGACGACCCCGAGTGGGATAGTTGGGTCGACTCGATCACCTACTCCGATCCGTTCGACGCTATTCGCGGATGTGCTAGGAGCGACTGAGTTCCGCAGCAAGGCCGACGCTAGGCCTACCTCGTGTCGGTGTCCTTCCAGGAAAGCAGACCTATGATCGAGTCGTAGATCGCGAGGCGACGGCGGTCACCCTCATAGTCGGTGACATCGACAACGAGGGTGCGAGCGCTCGCCGGGTGCGCAATCCAATACGTTGACGACTCGGCCACCGCATCGCTGCGCGCGGCTCGAACGATATGGAATCCTTGCTGACTCCTCACCTGCGTCGCGTCACCACCAGCCTCGGCGCGCAGTGCCTCGATTGCCGCACTGTGGCCAGCGAAGATCGCCGGGGAGGGGAGCGTGCGCGGCCAAGTCAGGGTAAGCAGCGTCGGCCGATCCTGGCGCAGGAAGATCTGATCTCCTCCAGCTACCCGCAGGCGATCGAGTCGTCTGCGCATCTCAGCAGCGATCCCTTCCCCTCCCTGGCGGGATCTACTGATCAAACCTAAGAGATGCTCCTCTCGCTCGATGTCCCCCACCGGGCATTGCATCCAGGTGCCTGGCAGAACGAAGTCGGGCATCGGCGCCACACCGGATATAAACATCGCTCAGCCGTCCTTCTGGTTGTCGTCGTGCCAAGGAAACGCCTTGATGCCGTGCCCCTTCCATAACCCAGGAGTCTGGGTTGGAACCGTGTACTGCGCCCCCGCTGGCGGAATCACGTTAACCCCCTCTTGACCAGCGGTAAGCGGGTCGTTGCTGGTGCGGTAGTTCGTCACGTTGTCGGCACTCGCGCCGGCACCGTACTGATCTGCGGCCGCTCCGTAGCTGCCAGCCCCGATCCCTTCGGCATTGAACGTCGTCGCCTCACACCCCGTGGCAACGCTCGCGATCGCCGCCAAACTGCCACCGAGCGAGTGGCCGGTGAACTCGACATTGTCGGCTCCGAAGGCGTCAGTGACCTGAGCCGCTAGTTCGATCGCCTGTTCGCCTTGCGCGCTGGGTACGTCCCCTGCGTTCTGGAGATTCTGGCTCCAGTCCTCAGGATTCTCCGCGATGGGTTCACTGCCTCGATACGCGACCGCGACTTCGCCGGAGTCAGAATTGCGGTAAACAGCTGCGTCGAACTCGTGATCGCCAGTCACCTCGACCCCGTAGGCAGCCAACTCTGCCTCCGTCAGCCGATGCCACGGATTGGGGGCTCCCGAATCGTCGTACGACGCCGCGGCAAGGCCGAACATGTCTTTGACGTGCCGGCGATATGCCTTCCCCTCTGGACCGAGATCGCTGAACCGACGGTCGGCACGATCCTGAACTTCCTCCGAGACGGCACCATTCGCACCGCTTCCCATTTCGTCATCCAGCGGAATCAACAGGTCCAGCGCAACCCTCTCGAGAGCGGACAACGACTTCGAGACCTCCGCGAGTACTTCTGCAAGCGGCGAGAACGCATCCACGATGTCTTCGCCGATTCCCTTGATGTCGTCGAACATCCCGTCGTTGAGCGAGGAGTCCTCAACCACGTCCTCGATCAGCCGGTCAGCCCGTTCTGCCGCGGCATTCCAGTCGTCTCGGGCCGCGAAGTAGGCGGCCTTAGCCGCTTCGACATCCTCGTTCAGGTCCCCCATCCTCGCCTCGTGCGCATCCTCGCCGCCCTCAGGAACGTCGGCGCCCAACGCACTCGCCACCTCGTCCTGCGCGGCTTCATAACGCAGAATGGCTCGGTCAGCGGCCTCAATAGCCGCCTCTTGATCGGAGGCGAACTCAACCAGCGCCTCACCAGCAACTTGGTAGCGCTCAGCGGCCTGCTCGAGCTTCGGTAGCACCTCGTCGGCCCGCTGGATAGCCTTCTTGAGCCCTTTGCTCGTTCCGCCCTCACCATCGACCAGTCGCTGCATCGTGCTTGCACAGCTTCGGATCGACTCGGCCGTGTCCAGCAACCGCTGAGCCCCTGAACGCACTACTCCTGGGTCGCCAGGCAGCGGGTCCAGCAAGTCCCCGCCGGGACCGCCCGACATCAGGAGACCGCCCCGTCCAAGCCTTGCCCGAGCTGTTTGTCCATCTCCCGAAATCCCTGCTCGACCAGTTTCACACCACGCCACACCGTGTCGAGATCCTCGACCATGTCTTCGCGGCGCTCATCCCATGAGCTGCCAAAGTCCTGCACACGGTCGGTCAAGCCATGGTGGCCGATCGCACCGATCAGGTCGGAACCGACACCGTCAACTTGGCCGAACTGGTCGCAGATGTTCGACAGGTCGAACCAGAGGGTTTGAAGATCATCCAGGTTGAGATCAATATCTGCCATCACTACCTCCCCCGAGAGCCTGGGCGTGCAACACCCTAGCTTCGATCGATAGGGCAGTGGCCTACATTGCGGCTGAAGCCAGCGAACCCCTTCAGAACTCGACGGGAAAGCCCGATTCCTGACAGAAGGCGTCGATCGCCTTGATCGGTCCCTGCTCGTCGATCATCGCGATCAGGTCGGCGAGGTCGTCACGGCGGTCCTCCGAGACCAGCCGGGCCATCAGGCGCTGGCCACGCGGCACGGTGGTCTCCTCGAACGGGACGCCGGCGTCGTACCAGAGCTCGTGGACGGCGTCGCGCAGCAGCGACCAGTAGCGGTCGGGGTCCTCGGTGGTCGGGTCGACCGACGCGCGGAAGTGCTCCCACATGTCGATCGGGAGGATCTCGGTGCGCAGGGTGTGCATCAGCGCTTCGGAGCCGGTCGCGGCGACCATCTCGATGGTCTGCCGCTTGGTGTTGACCCGCTCGACGAGGTTGGCGATCTGGGCGCGCTTCTGGGTCGCCGACGAGCGATCGGTGCGCACCCGCCAGTCGTAGACGACGTCGGTGAGCACGTCGAACCGCTTGGCAGCCAGGAAGGCCTGGGTGAGCGCGACCTGATCCTGGTAGCGGGTGCGCTGGGGGAACGTGATCGCGTTGTCGGTCCAGAAGGAGCGCCGGAAGATCTTGTTCCACACGAACACGTCGGCGAGCATCAACGGCGCGTCCTCGATGCGGCACCTGAGCCGCATCCGGGTGTGGTTGCGACGCATCAGCGGGGTGACGTACCTCCGCTCCTCGCCGTCCTCGAGGGTGGTGACCCGCTCGGCGGACCCGACCGCGAAGTCGGATCCCGTACGCCGCAGCGACTTCACCATCGACGTCCAGGCGTCCTGGGGCAGGATGTCGTCGGGGTCGACGAAGGTGAGCAGGTCGCCGGTGGCGGCCTCGATGCCGGCGTGGCGGGCGATCGAGACGCCGGAGTTGGGCTGGGTGATCAGCGTGACCCGCGGGTCGGCCGCGGCGATGCCCGCGACGATCTCGGTCGAGCCGTCGGTCGAGCCGTCGTCGACGACGACGACCTCGATGGCGGAGATCTCCCGCAGAGGCTGGCGCAGGATGCTGGCGAGGCTGTCGGAGACGTACTCAGCCACGTTGTAGACGGGCACGACCACGCTCAGTCGCGGCTTCGTCCTCCTGAATCCCCCCACGCGCACTGACTCTAAAGGGTGTGCAGCAATTCGGCGGCGAGAGCGTCGCGATGCATCGGGCTCGCGGAGGTTCGCTGTGGCGTACATCACCGGGTCCGCCCGATCGTGAGCGTGTCGACCTTCGATCCGTCGGAGGCGACGACCTCCAGGTCGAGCGTGGCCCGCCCCTGAGCGTCGCGAGGATGAGCGTCGAAGAACGCGACGGAGTGGGTGGCGTCGCCGACCGCGCGGTAGTCGGTGAGCTCGGGGATCTTCAGCCCCTGTGCGTTGGTGTAGTAGGACATCTTCGGCAGCACGTCGGGGTAGGCAGAGGCACCGCCACCGCCCGCGGTGATGTAGATCGTGCCGTCGTTGGTGTCGACCGTGGAGCCGCGCGGCGCCTCTCGCACCGGCTTGCCGGCACGCATCAGGTGGGTGCGCTCGTAGCAGTGGTTGTGCCCGTTGATCACCACGTCGACCTGGTAGCGGTCGAAGAGCGGCTCCCAGCGGTCGCGCACGCCGCCGTCGGAGGCGTGCGCGACGTTGGTGCAGTAGGCGCACTGGTGGAAGCCGACCAGGATGAAGTCGATGTCGCTGCGGGAGCGGAAGATCGCCAGCTGCATCTCCAGCCAGGCGTCGCCGGCGGCACCGAGATAGCCCGCGTTGCGCTTGTACTCATAGGTCGCGTCGTTGCCGTCGAGCGCGATGAAGGCGACGTTGCCGCGCACGAACGAGTAGGTCTCCTGGCCGCCGGCAGCGCCGTTGCCGGGGTGACGGAAGCGCGCGCGGTAGCCGTTGTAGCCCAGCTCGCCGTTGCCGTTCTCCATCTCGTGGTTGCCGACCGTGGTCATCCACGGGATCGCGGCGGCGCTGGACTGGATCTGGGTCAGGAACTCGTCCCACACCCCGAAGTGCTGCTGCGACTCGCGGCTGGTGCCCATCCCGCCCTCGTCGGCGTAGGCGATGTCACCGACCACGAAGGCGAACTCGGCACGCTGCTGGCGGATCAGGTTGACGTTGCGGGCCGCGTCGTCGGCCACGCCCATGTCACCGAAGGCGGCGAAGCGGAACGACTCCCCGGCCTCGGGGGCGGTGGTGAAGGACCCACGCGTCGACGATCCGCCGTCGTGGCTGAGCCGGTAGTAGTAGCGGGTGCCGGGGCGCAGGTCGCTGAGATCGACGTGGTGGTAGACGCTGTCGACGCGGAGCGAGGAGACCGAGTCGGCGTCGAGCCTCAGGCCGTAGTCGGGAGTGAGCCCCAGGTCGAGGCGGGGTGCCTGCACCGAGCCGGCGGTCGACCAGGAGACGTTCATCCCGCTCGTCGGGTCGGCACCGTAGGACAGATGTACGCCGGCGGCCGGTGCGGCCGACCTGGCTGCCCGGGTCCACAGCGTCGGTCCGGCGGCGACGCCGGCACCGCCGACCAGACCGGCCTTGAGCAGGGTGCGTCTGGTGGGCGCCGAGCCGAGGAGACCTGAGTGGGGGCTTTCAGTCACAGAAGGATCAACGCATAGGTAGACAAGACGTTAGGCCACGGACGGTGTCTGCGGGGTGAACGAGTGATGAGCGATCAGCGCTGACGACGACGGTCGGCGTACGACGCCGCCATCCGTGCGCCGAAGGCTGCGTTGTTGCGCACCAGCGCGATGTTGGTCGCCAGCGAGTCGCCGCCGGTGAGCTCGACGATCCGGCCGAGCAGGAACGGGGTGATGTCCTTGCCGTGGATGTCTGCGGCCTTCGCGTCGGCGAGGGCCCGGTCGATGTGGCGGCCGATCACCTCGGCGGGGATCTCGTCGTCGGCCGGGACCGGGTTGGCGATGACCAGGCCGCCGGGGAGACCGATCTCCCGGCTGGCACTCATCACCGCCGCGGCCTCGTCGGGCCCGTCGATGCGCAGCGGGGCCCGAAAACCCGACCCGCGGGAGTAGAACGCGGGGAACTCGTCGCTGCCGTTGACCAGCACCGGCACGCCGTAGGTCTCCAGGGTCTCCAGCGTCAGCCCGATGTCGAGGATCGACTTCACACCGGCGCTCACCACCGCGACCTGGGTGCGGGCGAGCTCGGTGAGGTCGGCGGAGATGTCGAAGGACGTCGCCGCACCCCGGTGCACGCCACCCAGACCACCGGTCACGAAGGTGCTGACGCCGGCCATCGCCGCCAGGCGCATGGTGGCCGCGACCGTGGTCGCGCCGTGGAGACCGCGTGCGGTGACGTAGGGGAGATCGCGCACGCTCACCTTGGTGACGTCGGGGTCGGAGGCGAGCAGCTCGAGGTCGTCGGTCGTCAGACCCGCGCGCGGGATCCCGTCGAGCACCGCGATGGTGGCCGGCACCGCGCCGTTGTCTCGCACGATCTGCTCGACCTCGGTGGCCATCTTCACGTTGTCCGGGTAGGGCATGCCGTGGCTGATGATCGTCGACTCGAGGGCGACGACCGGGCGGCCCTCGGCGAGCGCTGCCTCGACCTCGTCGGTGAGCCGCACCTTCACGCGAGCTCCCGCACGAGGCTCTCGCTGAGATCCATCCGCACGGTGTCGTGGGTGCCGCAGGTGAGCGCCGCGGCCGCGTGGCCGAACCTGGCCGCCTCGACGAGATCGACGTCGCGCAGGATCTCGTGGGTGAAGGCCGCCAGCATCGCGTCGCCGGCCCCGGTCACGTCGAGGACGTCGGCGCTGACCGCCGGCATCTCTTCGTAGACGTCGAGATAGCTGATCACCGAGCCGCGGGCGCCGAGCCGCACCCAGACGACGCCGACGCCGCGGTCGTGCAGCGACCGCACCGCCTTCTCGATCTCGGTGTCGGTGTCGGTCGGCAGGTCGGTGAGCGCAGCCAGCTCGGCCTGGTTGGGCGTGACCAGATAGAGCTCCCGATCGGGCCTGATCAGGTCGCGGGCCCGCCTCGCCTTCGTCACCGAGACCGGGTCGAAACCGACCGGCACGTCGAACTCGACGGCGAGGTCGATCGCCATCTCGGCCGTGCGCACCGGGATGTTGGCCTCGACGAGCACGCCGCGAGCACCCTTGATCAGGTCTCGGGCCGCCTCGACCACCAGCGGGGAGAACTCGTCGGTCGCGGCCATGTCGGCCACGGCGGCCACCAGCTCACCGGAGGAGTCGAGCACGGCGTTGTAGGTGCCGGTGCGTACGTCGGCCCGTCGGCGCACGTGGGTGCAGTCGACGCCGACGTCCTCGGTGTAGCTGATCACCTCGTCACCGATCGGGTCGTCGCCGACCACGGAGACGAGCGCGACCGAGTCACCCAGCCGGGCGAGGTTCTCGGCGACGTTGCGGCCGACGCCTCCAGGCGAGATGCCCGCGGATCCGGACATGCTCGAACCCATCACGACGGGCTCGTGCGCCCGAGCGTGGAGATCCATGTTGGAGCCGCCGATCACGACGATTTCCGGCGGTTTGGGAGACGTCATCCCCTGCATCGTAGGTGGGACGCCGCGATCGCGCCCCCTCATAAAGTATGAGTTTTCCCGCGCCCTGCCTGGGGTTTCTGGTTCTTTCAGCCGAGAAGGTCGCGGCCGATCTCGTGGATCGAGCGCGCACCGACCAGGCCGAGGGAGAGGTCGAGCTCGGCGATGATGTGCTCCAGCACCGCCTGGACCCCTTCGGCGCCGGCGAGGGCGAGGCCGTAGACGTAGGGGCGACCGAGGAGGACCGCGTCGGCACCCAGCGCGAGCGCCTTGAGCACGTCGGCGCCGGAGCGGATGCCGGAGTCGAACAGCACCGGGATGCGGCCGTCGACCTCGTCGACGATGCCCGGAAGCGCGTCGATGGAGGCGATGGCGCCGTCGACCTGGCGGCCACCGTGGTTGGAGACGATGATCCCGTCGACGCCGTGCTCGAGCGCGCGCCGGGCGTCGTCGGGCGCCTGGAGGCCCTTGAGGACGATCGGCAGGTCGGTCATCTCGCGCAGCCGGTCGAGGTCGTCCCAGATCAGGTCGGAGCGGGAGAAGACGTCGAGGAAGGTCTCCACCGCCGCGCGGGCGTGGCCGGACCGCAGGTTGTCGACGAGGTTGCCGGGGTGGTGCTGGGCCATCGAGGCGACCGCGGCCAGCGCCGACGGGATCTCGCGCAGCCCCGGCCGCACGCTCGTGCCGCTCTTGTCCGCGAGCCGGGCCTCGACGAGTGCACGGAAGGCCGGGTCGGAGGTGTACTGCGCGATCCCGAGGCCCCGCGCGAACGGCAGGTAGCCCAGATCCAGGTCCTTCGTACGCCACCCCAGCATGTGGGTGTCGAGGGTGACGACCAGCGCGTCGGCGCCGACGGCTTCGGCGCGGCGTACGAAGGACTCGACGATCGTCTCGTCCTTCGACCAGTAGAGCTGGAAGAGTCGCGGGGTGTCACCGAGGTCGGTCGCGACCTCCTCCATCGGCACCGAGGCCTGGGTGGAGATGACCATCGGGATCCCTGTCGCCCGGGCCGCTGCCGCGACCTCGTGCTCGGCGCGGGGATGGGCGAGCTCGAGCACACCGACCGGGCCGAGCATCACCGGCGCCGGCATGTCGACGCCGAACAGGGTGGTGGTCAGGTCGCGGGTCTCGACGTCTGCCAGCATCCTCGGCACCAGCCTGAAGTGGTCGAAGGCCGCGGTGTTGGCGGCGACGGTGCGGTGCTGGCCCGCCCCTCCGGCGACATAGGCCCACGCCTCGTCGCTCATCGCCTTCTCTGCCGCCTCGGCGAGCGCCGACGGCTCGGTCGGCACCACGGGGCGTCGGCCGAACAGGCCCTTGCGGAAGATCGCCGACTGAAGGTCTCTGCCGATGCTCACGCGGGAAGGCTACTCGGGTCGCGCCGCCGGCGACCTACGACCGCCTCAGACGACCTTGCGCCGCCCGAGCACCTGCACGACGGCCAGGCCGAGGATGCCGAGCACGAGGAGCACGACGCCGGGAGCGGCGACCTTGACGAGCTTCTGCCCCTCCGGCGAATCGGGCTCGGTGAAGCTCACCTGCTGGGGCTCCGGGGTGATCTCCTCCGGGAACTCCTTCGCGATCTCCGCCTGGAGCCGGTCGGTGTATTCCGCAACCCGCGGCTGGGTGCCGGCGGCGATGATCGAGCTGCCCTTCGGCTGCACGAAGAAGTAGTAGTCCTCGTTGGTGGTCAGCGACTTCTTCTGGCAGGCGCCGGGGTTGAGCGCGACCTTGAGGCTGCTGCCGGCGGTGACGCCCTTGAGCGCCTTGACCACCGTCACCGGGTATTCGACCGGGCCGCCCTTCTTCGTCGGCCTACCAGCGCCGGTCACCCGCGCGTGGAAGACCAGGGGCTCCTTGACGGCCTCACTGAGCTTGAACGCCGGGCACTTCGCGGGCGCCGTCGCGGGCGCCGCCACCGGAGCGCTCGCCGTGGCCGGCGCAGGGCTCAACGTGAGCGTTGTCGCAGCAAGAGCAACGGCAGCAAGGAGCTGAGGGACGCGGCGCATGACGGAGATCAAACCAGTCACAGCCCGAAGACTCCAGCCAAGACCCTCGCGACACCGTCATCCTCGTGGCCGGGCGCGAGGTGGGAGGCGCACGAGACCACGCTCGGGTGGGCGTCCGCCATCGCGTAGGAGGTGCCGGCCCAGGTCAGCATCGGCAGGTCGTTGGGCATGTCACCGAAGGCGATCACCTCCGAGGCGGAGATGCCGAGCTCGGTGCAGACCAGCTCGAGCGTGGACGCCTTGGTGACCCCGGGAGCGCTGATCTCCAGCAGCGGGAAGGAGGAGTGGGTGACGTTGACCAGGTCACCCACGACGGCCACCGCGGCGGCGAGCAGCTCGTCGGCGTCGTCGTGGTCGTGGCGACGGGCGAGCAGCTTGATCAGCGGCTCCTCGGCGAGCTCCTCGATCGCCGCGTTGCGCTGCGCGGGCCGCCTGGCGTCCGAGATGTGCGCCGCGAACTCCGGCTCGCACGCCCATCCTCCGAGCGACTCGGTCGCGAAGGCGAGCCCGGGCAGGTTGGTCTTCAGCGCTCCGGCGACCTCCGCAGCCAGGGCGGGCTCGATCAGGCGGGTCAGCCGCGCCTCGTCGGCGGCGACGTCCCATACCAGCGCACCGTTGGAGACGATCGCCAGACCGACGCTGCCGATGTGCTCGAAGAGCTCGCGGGTCCAGCGCAGCGGCCGCCCGGTCACGAAGATGACCGGCACCCCGATCTCCTCGAGCTTCACGAGCACCTCGCGAGTGAACTCGGAGACCGAACCGTCGAGCTTGACCAGAGTGCCGTCGAGGTCGGTGGCGACCAGCTTCGGCACGTCGGGTCGAGGCGCGGCAGTCGGGTCCACAGTCACCTCCCCATTGTGCCACCGGGGCGCGCCATCACCAGATGCCCGTCCTCGTCGGCGCCACGCAGATCGGTGAACCCGCACTTGGCGAGCACCCGGAGGCTGGCGGCGTTGGTGGGTTCGACAGATGCCCGGATGCGTACGCCCTCGTCGTCCGCACACGCGAGCAGACCCTTGAGCGCCTCTGTGGCGAAGCCCCAGCCGCGCGCCTCGGCGACCAGGCCGTAGCCGACCTCGGCCTCCGGGGTGCCGTCAGGGGCGAGGTCGGGCGGGCCGAAGAAGCCGATCGAGCCGAGCACCGTCGTGTTGCGCATGATGTAGCGCGAGCTCCACGGGTCGCCCTCCACCCACATGGTCGCCGCGTCGCGGTCGTCCTCGCGCGGGAACTCGGGATGCCAGCCGGGCAGGCGCGTGCTCGGCCCGGGCTGGCGATCGATGATGGCCTCGGCGTCGGCGCGGGTCCACAGGGGCAGCGTGAGCCGCTCGGTGGTGACGGTGATGGGAAGAGTCACGAGGAGGCACTCTTCCACCCGCGTACGTCACGACCAACTGGAAAACGCCGGGATCCTGCCCGCCTCAGAACCAGCGGGAGAGCTCCAGTGCAGCGCCGTCGTCGGCGACGTGAGCGGTGACGACGTCGGCCGCGTCCTGCACCTCGTCGGGGGCGTTGCCCATCGCGACGCCACGACCGGCCCACTCGAGCATCTCCACGTCGTTGCGGCCGTCGCCGATCGCGAGCACGTCGGCGGGCTCGAGGTCGAGCTGGTCGCAGACGTAGGAGAGGCCCGAGGCCTTGGAGACGCCGACCGGGGTGAGGTCGAGCCAGGCGGTGTAGCCGACGACGTAGTCGATGCCGTGCAGACCCAGCTCGCGGCCGAGCTCGATGAAGTCCTCCGGGGTCGCGTCGGGATCACGGATGATCACTCGGGAGACCGGGTCGGCGACCATCTCCTCGACCGGCGCGATCTGCCGGTCGCCGTCGAGCTCACCCGCGGGGAACGGGCGGTTCATCCGATAGCCGAGGCCACGGTTCTCCACCGCGACGAGCACGTTGGGGCGCCGCTCCAGGATCTTCTCCACCGCCGCACGCGCGTCGAAGGTCTCCTCGTGCACGACGTCGACGGGCGGATAGCGGAGCACCACGGCCCCGTTGGAGGCCACGATCCAGAGCCGGTCCGCGCCTTCGGCGGGCAGCCCGAGCAGGTCGGCGATCCCGGTCATCGAGTGCGGCGAGCGCCCCGAGGAGAGCACCACGTGGGCCCCGGACTCATAGGCCCGGCGGACCGCGTCACGCACCTTGCCGGAGAGCGCGTCCGAGGTGGTGCCGGTGCCGTCGATCCACTGCAGCAGGGTGCCGTCGATGTCGAGCGCGACGAGCTTGGGCGCCCAGGCGGCGTCGCCCGGCCGCACGGGGGTGCTCTCGGTGGTGCTCACTTCTGGATCGGCTCCAGCACCTCACGCCCGAGCCACTTCTGCAGCGCCTTCGGCACCCGCACCGAGCCGTCGGCCTGCTGGTGCGTCTCCAGCACGGCGACGATGGCGCGGGTGATCGCGGTCAGCGTGCCGTTGAGGGTGGCGACCGGGGTGGTGCCGCCCTCGGCGCGCGAGCGGATGTTGAGCCGACGCGCCTGGAAGGTGGTGCAGTTGGAGGCCGAGGTGAGCTCGCGATACTTGCCCTGGGTCGGGATCCACGCCTCGCAGTCGAACTTGCGCAGCGCCGACGGACCGAGGTCGCCCGCGGCGACGTCGATGACCTGGTAGGCCAGCTCGAGCTTGTCGAGGAACGACTTCTCCCACTCGAGGAGACGCTGGTGCTCGGCGTACGACTCCTCGACGGTGGTGTAGACGAACATCTCCACCTTCTCGAACTGGTGGACCCGGATGATGCCCTTGGTGTCCTTGCCCGCCGAGCCGGCCTCCTTGCGGAAGCACGACGAGTACGCCGCGTAGCGCCTCGGCAGCGTCTCCGCGTCGAGGATCTCGTCGGAGTGGTAGGCCGCCATCGGCACCTCCGAGGTGCCGACGAGGTAGAGGTCGTCGTCCTCGATCTTGTAGACGCCGTCGTCGACCTGGTCGAGGAAGCCGGTGCCGGCCATCGCCTCCGGGCGCACCAGCGCGGGCGCGATGACCTGCGTGAAACCGGCCTCGCGGGCCTGCTCCATCGCCAGGTTGATCAGCGCGAACTCCAGCTCGGCGCCGACACCGGTGAGGAAGTAGAAGCGGCTGCCCGAGACCTTGGCGCCACGCTCGAGGTCGATCGCGCCGAGCATCTTGCCGAGCTCGACGTGGTCGCGCGGCTCGAAGCCCTCGGCCTCGAAGTCGCGGGGCTCGCCGACCGTCTCGATGAGCACGAAGTCGTCCTCGCCACCGGCCGGAGCGTCGTCGGCGAGGTTGGGGATCGCCCTCAGCGCCTGCGCCCACTCCTCCTCGGCGACACCCTGCGCGGCGTCGGCGTCCTTGACTGCGGCCGCGAGCTCCTTCACCTGGGCGAGCAGCTCCTGCTTCTCCTCGCCCTTGGCCTGGGCGACCTTCTTGCCCATCTGCTTCTGCTCGGCCCGCTTGCCCTCGAAGTCGGCGATCGCCGCCCGTCGGGCACTGTCGGCGGACAGCGCCCGGTCGACCACGTCGGAGGACGCGCCACGGCGCTCTTGCGAGGCACGTACGCGGTCGGGGTCTTCGCGGAGGATTCGCGGGTCGATCATGCGGCAAGGCTAGTCGACGCCCCCACCAGATCTCACTTCAGTATTCGGTGCCGAACGCGCTCATTCTCCGAGGCGGAGACGTTTCACGCATACTGGCTCATCGTGCTTGACCTTTCCCGCCGTGCCCTGCTGATCTGGGCGGCCTCGCTCTTCGCGCTGTGCGCCCTGATCGGCATCGCGGCGATCAACGGCTGGCCGCCGGTCTCGACGATCGACCTGATCGGCCGCGATGCCTCGACGGTGACGGCCGAGAACGACTGGGTGCGCACGTTCTGGCGCGTGGTCGAGGTAGGCACCGACTGGTATGCCGTCGTCGGGGTCGCGCTCCTGGTCGCCGCCGGCCTGTTCGGCAGATATCCGCGGGCCGCGGTCTACGTGCTCGTGGTCGTGGTGATCACCCTGATCGTACGTTTCGGGCTGGTGCTGTTCGTCGACCGCAAGCGGCCCACCTGGCAGACGGTCGACTGGCTCCACGAGTCACCGTCCTACCCCTCCGGCCACGCGACCGGGATCGCGGTGCTGGCCGGTGTGATCGCGGTGGTCGTGACGATGTTCGTGCGTCGCCGCGGCATCCGTCGCCTGGCCTACACGGGCCTGACGCTCCTGGTCCTGCTCGTGGCGGCCGACCGGGTCTTCCTCGGGCGCCACTTCCCCTCCGACGTGGTCGGCGGGATCGTCTTCGCCGCCGGGGCGGTCTTCCTCGGCATGGCGATCTACACCCCGCTGCCCGCCTCCCACTCGATCAGGCACCGCCCGCTGGTCGACTCGGTGCGCGGCGACCGCAGGATCGCGGTCGTCCTCAACCCGATCAAGGTCGAGTCGGTCGAGCAGTTCAAGGCGATGGTCACCACGATGGCCACGGAGGCCGGCTGGAAGGCGCCGACCTGGCACCTGACCACGGTCGACGACCCCGGCACGGGGATGGCCCGTGCGGCTCAGGAGGAGGGCGCCGACCTGGTGCTCGTGTGTGGCGGCGACGGCACCGTACGCGAGGTCTGCTCGGCCCTGGCGGGCACCGGCATCGCCGTGGGCATCGTGCCCGGCGGCACCGGCAACCTGCTCGCCCGCAACCTGTCGATCCCGCTCTACATCCGCGCCGCGATCGACGTCGCGCTCACCGGGCAGGACCGCGCCATCGACCTCGTCGAGGTCTCCGGCGACAACCTCGAGGACACCAACTTCCTGGTCATGGCCGGGATGGGCTTCGACGCCGCGATCATGAGCGGCGTCAACGAAGACATCAAGAAGCGCATCGGCTGGATGGCCTACGTGCTCTCGGCCCTCAAGAGCCTGATGTTCCCGTCGATGCGGCTGGAGATCTCCGTCGACGACAGCGAGTTCACCAAGCACCGCGCGCGCACGGTCGTGGTCGGCAACGTCGGCTACCTCCAGGCCAACATGCCGCTGCTGCCCGAGGCGTCGCTCGACGACGGCCTGGTCGACGTGGTGCTGCTCTATCCGCAGCGGTTCTGGTCGTGGCTCCCGCTGGCGTTCCGGGTGCTGAGCAAGCAGCCGCGCACCGACGACCTGCTGAACCGGATGACCGGTCGAAGCGTCGTGATCCGCACCAACCACGACCAGCCGCGCCAGCTCGACGGCGACACCATCTCCGAGGGCCGCGAGCTGCGGATGGAATGCGTGCCCGGTCGCCTGCTCGTGCGCGTGCCCCGCTGACCACACGCCCGAGGGGTGGTCCCGATTCGGTCCTGAATCCAGCGACACCCCCGGAAGCATAAGGTCCCGCAAATCAGGGTCTAAGGTCCCAGATCCCTGATGATTCCGGGCGTTGAAACCCGTTTCCGGGGATCCTCCTGCGGATTCCACGGACAGAGATGTCCTGTCGCTCAGTAAATGTTCATATGGTGTGACCTACGACGCGGCGAGAGCTGCGTCGGCGTCATTGTCCCGGGGTCAGCCTGACACCGGGCGGCGGCGTTGCAAGGCACACACTGGTCGGATATCCCCCGCGACCAGTGGTCGACTCCCGGGCCGTCCCACCCGCAGCCCGGGTATCAACCGGCACGCTCGGGCACGGTTCCCCCGCCACCCCCGAGCGTGTCGGCCTTCTTTTAGTCGACCTTCTCGGCCTCCGCCACCTCATTCTCGACCGAATTTCCACCCGATCGCCGTCGGCCGGGCTTCGCCTGCTGGACGGCTTCGTTCTCCTCCGGCGACAGCGGCTGCGAGGACTTCCAGTCGGTGATGCTCTTCGCGTACGACCGCGCCTCGGTGCGGCCGTGGATCGAGGTGAGCACCACGCCGGCGCCGTTGTCGTCGAGCATCGCCAGGCACCAGCTCAGGTGGCCACCGGCATCGCCGAACGCGTCGAACCGCACCACGGCGACGTGCCGCATGTTCATCGCGGTCTCGGCGCGCAACGCCGCGACCTCGGCCCGGAGCCCGGCGACGTCGGTCGGCAACGACTCCACCGAGGCGGAGCCGCTGCGGCGTACGTCCTGCAGCTTCTGCCATCCGACCCCGGCGAACACCAGGGCGGCGATGGCTGTCAGCAGACTGAGAATTCCAAGAGCAAGCACCCGAGGGAATCTAGACTGTCGCTGTGTCAGAGCCACGTCGCATCGCCTATCAGGGCGAACCAGGGTCCAACTCACACATGGTGTGCCAGCGGCACTACCCCGAGCTGGAGTCGGTGCCGTGCGCGTCGTTCGAGGACGTCTTTGCCACCGTCGAGGCAGGTGAGGCGTGCTTGGCGATGATCCCGATCGACAACTCGCTCGCCGGCCGGGTCGCCGACATCCACCACTTCCTGCCCGCCTCCAACCTGCACATCGTCGCCGAGCACTTCCTCCGGATCCGCTTCCACCTGCTGGGCCTTCCCGGGAGCCGCCTCGACGAGATCCGTACGGTCCACTCCCACGTGCACGCGCTCGGCCAGTGCCGCGACATCATCCGTCAGCACGGCTTCACCCCGGTCGTCTCCGGCGACACCGCGGGTGCCGCGCGCGAGGTGGTCGAGGCCGGCGACCCGACGATGGGCGCGATCTCGCCGCCGCTGGCCGCCTCGATCTACGGGCTCGACGTGCTCGCCACCGACATCGAGGACGAGGACCACAACACCACCCGCTTCGTCGTGCTCTCGCCCGACTTCGTGCAGGCGCCCGCCGACGACGGTCCGGTGGTGACCTCGTTCATCTTCAACGTACGCAACCTCCCCTCCGCGCTCTACAAGGCGCTCGGCGGCTTCGCGACCAACGGCGTCAACATGACCAAGCTCGAGTCCTACATGGTCGACGGGCAGTTCATCGCCACCCAGTTCCTCGCCGAGGTCGACGGCCATCCCGACCAGCCGCCGCTGAAGCGGGCCCTGGAGGAGCTGGCCTTCTTCACCACCGAGGTGAAGCTGCTCGGGGTCTATCCCGCCGACCCGGCCCGGCTCTGACCGGCGTGCCCGGCATGTCCGGCAGGGCTGAGGAGCCGATCGCCGACCTCGGGTTCGCTCGCGTCGATCTCGACCGGGAGAGCCGCACCGGCGACCCGGAGGTCGTCTTCGCCGACGGCAAGACGCCCGAGCAGGTCGTCGAGATCCTCGCCCGGCTCCACGACGCCCACCCGTCGCGCGCGGTGATGGCCACCCGGGTCTCGGCCGAGGCGGCCGCGGCGGTGGCGGCCGCACTGCCGCAGGCCGTTCTCGACCAAGAGGCGCGTGCGGTCACGCTCGGGCCGCTCCCGGCTCCTCGGGGCCGGGTCTGCGTGGTGGCGGCCGGCACCTCCGACCTCCCGGTCGCGGCCGAGGCGGCGCTCACCTGCCGAGTGCACGGAGCCGAGGTGGAGACCGTCACCGACGTCGGTGTCGCCGGGATCCACCGGCTGATGGCCGTACGCGACCGGCTCGACGCCGCCGACTGCCTGGTCGTCGTCGCCGGGATGGAAGGGGCGTTGCCCTCGGTGGTCGGCGGGCTGGTCGGTGTGCCGATGATCGGGGTGCCGACATCGGTCGGCTACGGCGCCTCCTTCGGCGGCCTGGCCGCGCTGCTGGCGATGCTCAACTCGTGCGCCCCGGGGGTGAGCGTGGTCAACATCGACAACGGCTACGGCGCCGGGGTCGCCGCCGCCCGGATCGCCCGGCGAGCTCGATGAGCCCGATGAGCGTCGTCTGGGTCGACGCGTCGGCGGGGGCGTCCGGAGACATGCTGCTCGGCGCGCTGGTCGAGGCGGGCGTGCCGCTGCCGGTGATCGCCTCCGCGGTCGACGCCGTCGCGCCCGAGCCCGTGGGTCTCACCGCCGAGCCCGTACGCCGCGGCGCTCTGGCAGCCACTCGCTGCCATGTCTCGATCGCCGACTCGGTCCATCACCGCACGTGGCCCGACGTGCGCCGGCTCCTGGAGGCGGCCGCGCTCGACGGACGGGTCCGCGACCTGGCGCTCCAGGTCTTCGAACGCCTGGCGGTCGCCGAGGGAGCGGTGCACGGGATCTCGCCCGACGACGTCGGGTTCCACGAGGTCGGCGCCCTCGACGCGATCGCCGACGTGGTCGGGGTGTGCGCGGGTATCGTGCACCTCGGCGCCACCGAGGTCGTCGTCTCGCCGGTCGCCGTCGGCTCCGGCTCGGTCACCGCCGCCCACGGCACCCTCCCGGTGCCACCGCCGGCGGTGGCACGGCTACTCGCCGACGTGCCGTCCTTCGCCGGACCACCCGGCCACCCCACGATGGAGATGTGCACCCCGACCGGTGCCGCGCTGCTCACCGCCCTCGCCACGTCGTGGGGCGACCAGCCGGCGATGACGACCCGGGCGATCGGCGTGGGCGCCGGCGGCAGGGATCCGGAGGGCTGGTCGAACGTCCTCCGGCTGCTGGCCGGTGAGGGGGCAGCATCCCGCCCCCCGCCCACCACCGAGCTCGTCATCGAGGCCAACATCGACGACCTCGAGCCGCGGCTCGTGCCCGGAGCGATCGACGCGCTCCTCGCCGCCGGCGCGGCCGACGCCTGGGCGACACCGATCCTGATGAAGAAGGGCCGCCCGGCCTACACCCTCCACGCTCTCACCCCTGCCTCGACCGCCGACGCCGTCCGGCGGGCGTTCTTCCGCGAGACCTCGACGATCGGCGTACGCGAGCACGAGGTGGTCAAGCACGCCCTGCCCCGCGAGATGCTGACCGTGACCGTCGGCGGGCAGCCGATCGCGGTCAAGGCGGCCCGGCTCGACGGCGAGATCGTCAACCTCCAGCCGGAGTGGGACGACGTCGCCACGGCCGCGGTCGCGCTCGAGCGCCCGGCGATCGACGTGCTCACCGAGGCGAAGGCAGCTGCCCTCACCGCCACAGGGAGGTGCGAGGATGAGGGCCGGACGTAGAGAACTGGAACGGAACACCTGATGGACATCACGGTCATCGCGCTCGCCTTCGCGGCGATCTTCGTCGTGGAGCTGCCCGACAAGACCTTCCTGGCGACGCTGGTGCTCTCGACCAAATACCGGCCGCTCTTCGTCTGGATCGGCGTCGGCGTGGCGTTCGGGGTCCAGACGCTGATCGCGGTGGCGGTCGGCGGCGTGGCGACGCTCCTGCCGACCACCCTGATCCACGTCGTCGCGGCGCTGCTCTTCCTCGGCGGTGCGGTGTTCCTGTTCATCGAGGGGCGTCGCCACCACGGCACCGCGACCGAGGAGGACGCCAGCGAGTTCGCCGACAAGGCCAAGGACGTACGCGGCTTCCGGCAGGTGCTGGCGAGCTTCATGGTGCTCTTCGCCGCCGAGTGGGGCGACCTCTCCCAGCTGCTGAGCGTCTCGCTGGTCGCCCGCTACCACGAGCCGGTCGCGGTCTTCGTCGGCTCGTGGGCGGCGCTGCTCACCGTGTCGGGCCTCGCGGTGCTGCTGGGGCGTACGCTGCTGCGATTCATCAAGCTGCACGTGCTCCACTACGTCGGTGCCGTGGTGTGCCTGGCCCTCGGAATCCTGACGTTCGTCGAAGTCTTCGCGTAGGCAGGCACCGGCCCGCGCCCCGTCCATCATCCGGGCTAGTCTCAGCACCATGGTGAGACTGGGTGCTGACAGCGAGGTCGGACGACTGCGAACGGTGATGCTTCACCGGCCAGGTCGTGAGCTGACCCGGCTGACACCGCGCAACAACGACAAGCTGCTCTTCGACGGCATCCCGTGGGTGAAGCGGGCGCAGGACGAGCACGACGCCTTCGCGGCCGCGCTTCGCGATCGTGACGTCGAGGTGCTCTACCTGACCGACCTGCTCACCGAGACCCTCGAGGTGCCGGAGGCTCGCAAGCTCGCTCTCGACAACGTGCTCGGCGCTCTCACTCTCGGCGACACCCTGCGCGACTACCTGAGCGGCGCTCTCGCCGACGCCGGGCCGGCCGAGCTGACCGACCACCTCACCGCGGGCATCCGCAACGACGAGGTGCGCGGCGGCCACGGCCTGGTGACCAGCCTGCTGGGCCACGACGACTTCCTGATCGACCCGCTCCCCAACCTGCTCTTCACCCGCGACTCGTCGGTGTGGATCCGCGACCGCGCCATGGTCACCAGCCTCGCGATGCCCGCCCGCAAGCGCGAGACGGCGCTCACCGAGCTGATCTACGAGTTCCACCCGCGCTTCCGCGAGAGCCCGCGGCTGCACGGCTCCCACCTCGAGCACGTCGAGGGCGGCGACGTGCTCCTCCTCGCGCCCGGCGTGGTCGCCGTCGGTGTCGGGGAGCGTACGACGCCGGCGGGTGCCGAGCGGCTCGCCCGCCAGGTCTTCGCCGAGGGCCTGGCCCACACCGTGCTCGCGGTGCCGATCGCGCAGGAGCGCGCGACCATGCACCTCGACACGATCGCCACGCTGGTGAGCACCGACCAGATGGTCATCTACCCCAACGCGGTCGACTCGCTGGTGGCGTACGCCGTCACCGCGTCGGGCGACGGAGACCGGCTGGAGATCGCCAGCCCTCGTCCGTTCCTGGAGGTCGCGGCGGAGGCGATGGGCATCGACAAGCTGCATCACGTCGACACCGGGCTCGATCCGGTCGCCGCCGAGCGCGAGCAGTGGGACGACGGCAACAACACCCTCGCGCTCGCACCGGGCGTGGTCGTCGGCTACGAGCGCAACACCCAGACCAACTCGGCCCTCGAGGCGTCCGGGATCGAGGTCATCGCGATCGCCGGCGCCGAGCTGGGATCCGGCCGGGGCGGTCCCCGGTGCATGAGTTGCCCGATCGACCGGGAACCGTTGCGCTAAGTTGCTGCACTAGTAGTTGGGGTAACCCGCGGGTAACCCCCGCCGACCAGCATCGTTCAACCCTGTAACCGCCGTCACATCGCGGCAGCCACCCCACAGCCGACCGAAGGAAACCCTCGTGAGCGAGTCGTTCTTCTCCATGTTCTCCCCCAAGGAGATCGCGCACATCAGCGCCACCGGCACCCGCGTGCACCTGCCGGAAGGCTGGTCGCCGATCTGGGAGGACACCCCGCCGGACAAGGCCTACATCATTCTCGACGGCACCGTCTCCGTGCGCCGCGAGAAGGAAGAGATCGCCCAGTGCGGTCCCGGTGACATCATCGGCGAGGCGGCGATCCTGCGCGGCTCGCTGCGCACCGCCTCGATCGTCGCCCTCACCCCGCTCGACCTGATCCATCTCAGCTCCGCGACGCTGCAGCAGCTCTCCGTCGAGATGCCGTCGTTCGCCAAGGCCCTGGAGAAGGTCGCCAAGGAGAGGTTCGAGTCCTGACCCTCGACGACCACGCTGGAGAGTCGGGCTCGGAGGAGACCGAGGACGGCCCCGACGAGCTCCGCAGCCGCGAGGCTGACATCGAGCTGGCCGAGGCCCTCTCCGTCGTCGAGTCGTTCGTCCTCGGCCAGACACCGCACCTGACTCGCGTCGATGTCGCCTCGACCGTCGGCGTACCCATGGACGTCGCCGAAGACCTCTGGCACCACCTCGGCTTCCCGCACACCGGCGAGGACGAGGTCGCGTTCACCGACGCCGACGTCGAGGCGCTGCGGATGACCGAGGAGCTCGTACGCCTCGGGGTGCTCAGCGAGGATCGGCGGGCTGCGCTCGTACGCACGTGGGGGCGTTCCTACGCGCGCCTGGCCGAGTGGCAGACCTCGTTGCTGGCAGAGGTCGCGCGCGATCGTGGCGGTGACGAGGTCGAGGATCTGGTCGGTCTCGCCGGCCAGGTGCTGCCGCTGGTCGAATCGCTGCAGGACTACGTGTGGCGGCGCCACCTGGTCAGTGCGGCCCGCCGGATGCTCACCGTCGCCGACTCGACCGCGGTGCCGCTGGCGGTCGGCTTCGTCGACATCGTCGGCTACACCGCACGGTCCAAACGGCTCAGCGACAAGGAGCTCGTCGACTGGGTCGAGGAGTTCGAGGACACCTGCTCCGGTGTCGTCGTCGAGAACGGCGGCCGGATCATCAAATACCTCGGCGACGGAGTGTTCTTCACCTTCGAGGACGTCGAGGCGGCCGCCCGGACCGCGCTCGAGCTGGCCGCGCTCGGCGACGACGACGAGAACGCGTTCCCGAACGTCAGAGCTGGGATCGCGTTCGGAGACGTCGTGCTCCGGCTCGGCGACGCCTTCGGCCCGACGGTCAACATCGCCGCCCGCCTCACGACCCTCGCCCGCCCCTCGTCGGTGGTGATCGACCAGAGCTCCGCCACCGTGCTCGACGGGCTCGAGGGCTTCGAGACCCAGAAGATGCGGCGGGCCAGCGTCAAGGGCTACTCGCGCCTGCACGCCTTCCGTCTGCGGGCCGCGAAGTCCGACTGACCCCGTGGGGCCTCCAGCCCGGATCGCACCCGATCGAACCCGATCGAACCCGATCGAACCCGGCCAGAATGGTCGGGCGCCGACCGGCAGCCACCGGCGAGGCTTGATGGCGAAAGGAGGACCACATGATCGGCACGCTCAACACCCTGGTCGAGCTCGTCGAGACCGAGCTGACCGGTGAGGTCGACGTGGCCCGGCTCGCTCGCGAGCACGGCACCACCGAGTATCACCTGCGCCGGATGTTCTCGGCCCTGGCCGGGATGCCGCTCTCGGAATACCTGCGCCGCCGCCGGATGACCCTGGCCGCGGCCGACCTGGTGGCCGGTGCGCCCGACCTCCTCGAGGTCGCGGTGCGCTACGGCTACGGCTCGACCGAGGCGTTCGGGCGCGCGTTCCGTGCCGTGCACGGAACGGCTCCCGCCGACGTACGCCGCTCGGGTGGTCCGCTACGCACACAACCCACGCTCAGGTTCCGTCTGAGCGTCGAAGGGAGCGTCCCGATGGACGTCACCATCAACGACATGCCCGAGCTCAGGCTGGTCGGCCACGCCGCGAAGGTGCCGCTGATCTACGAGGGCACCAACCCGCACATCCAGGCTCACGTCGCCTCGATCGCACCCGAGGAGCACCAGCGGCTCAAGGCGCTCAACGACACCGACCCGCGCGGCATCCTCGCGGTGACCGCCGACCAGGAGCCCGATGCCGTCGAAGGGTCGATGCTGACCTATCTCCACGGCGTCGCGGTCAGCTCGACCGTCGAGGTCGGCGACCTCGACACCATCACGGTGCCGGCCGGATCCTGGGCCGTCTTCGCATCCCGAGGGCCGCACCCGGAGGCGCTGCAGAAGCTCTGGGCCGCGACCGCCACCGACTGGTTCCCGTCGAACCCGTGGCGACTCCGCCCGGGCCCGTCGGTGCTGCGCTACCTCGAGCTCACCGAGACGTACGCGTCGTGTGAGCTCTGGATGCCGGTGGAGCAGTAACCCGCTGGTCGAGCCGCGAGCGCCAGCGAGCGTGTCGAGACCAACACGTTCCCATCGAGCGCGACACGGGATGTGTTGGTCTCGACACGCCTCCGCCTAGCGGCTCCGAGGTCTGAACGGAGTGGCCTTCGACCAGCGGGGTTCAGCGGATGGTGACCTGACGGTTGGCGAGCCCGGCGCGGGCCGAGCGCACCTCGGGGGTGATCTCGGAGTCGTCGGCGAGGGCGTCGTCGAGCAGCTTCTTGAACGCCACCGCCGGCTCCTCGAGCGCCTCGGCGCCGGTGCCGACCGGCAGGTCCCAGACGGGTGCGAGCAGACCGTGGGCACGGAACATGCCGACGAAACGGGCGTCGGGAACGATCACGTCGTCGCCGGCCACATGCAGTCGCGCGAGGGCGGTGAGCAGGGCGTCCTCGGGCTCGGGCATCACCCAGCGCAGGTGCTCCTTGGAGCCGACCGAGGTCCAGTAGGCGGCCTCGACGGAGGTCAGGCGGGCGGTCGGCAGCACCGACTCGTTGGCGTGCTCGAGTGCGTGCTCCAGGTCGGCCTTGTCCTCGACGTCGGCGATCCACCAGTCGAAGCCCTCGTGGACGGTGACGGCCAGCTCGGAGTCGGCCACCAGGTCCTGCAGCCGGGGGCCGTCGCCCGGAGCGGCGGTGAGACCGAAGATGCCGGACTCGCCCGCGGCACGCGCCTCCAGAGCGAGGAGCAGCGCGGCCGCGACGTCACGCGAGACGTCGCCGTAGTTGTGCTGCACCTGCAGCCCGGCCCAGACCTCGCCCGAGTCACGCGACATCGCCGGCGCCGCGCCGGGCAGCAGCGTACCCAGGGTCACCGGCGTCGACTCGTGGCCCTTCACCTGGAGCGACACCGTCGCCGAGGGCACCAGCTCGCGCAGCGCGACCAGGTCGCACTCGCCGGGCAGGCCCTCGAACGGGCGCCCCACGAAGGCGCCGCCGGCAGCACCGTGGCACGCCTTGTAACGCTTGCCGGACCCGCACGGGCACGCCGCGCGCGGGTTGGGACCGTCCGCCGGGGCCGCAGCCGCCTGACGGTTCTTCACTCGGGACTTCTTGGCCACGGCCAAACCCTAACCTGCCGAGCTCCCGCCCCGGGTAACACGTCGTTCGTAGTACTACTCGCCCTATCGAAACGACCGGATGGTCCTACGAACGACGTGTTACACCCCCGCTCAGCGCCCCAGCAGCCCCAGCAGGAACCCCGGCCGGTCGGTGATCAACGACTGCACCTGCAGGTCGAGACAGAGCTTGAGCTGCTCCTCGGTGTTGACGGTGTAGACGTGGAGGTTGCGGCCCTTCTGCGCCAGCCTCCGGGCGAGCTTGGGGTGCGCGGTGAGCATGTCGATGCCCGCGCCGAGCCACCAGTCCTCACCGATCACATGCCGCAGGAGCGACCAGTTGGCGGCGCGGTCGACGAGCTGCACGAGAGGTACGCCGGGGGCCAGTCTCTCGACGCGCTGCAGCGCCGTGAACGAGAAGCTCATCACCCGCACCGGACCGCCCGGGCCGGCCCAGCCGAAGTCACCGAGCACGTCGACGAGCCGGCCCTCGGTCAGCCCGCCGTAGCGGGTCGGGTGCTTGGTCTCGATGGCCACCTCGACGTGGCGGTCGTAGTCGTGGACGGTCCGCAGCAGCCGGTGCAGGGTCAGCACGCCACGCATGTCGGGGTCCGGATCGACCGTGACCCCGGAGCGGACATCGCCCTTCCACGCCGCGAAGTCGATCGCCTGCAGCTCGGCGAGCGTCATCTCCGAGACCAGCCCCTGGGCGCCGATACGACGCAGGTGACGGTCGTGGACGCAGACGAGGTGTCCGTCCATCGTCAGACGTACGTCGCACTCCAGGGCGTCGGCGCCCGCGTCGAGCGCTGCGACGTACGCGGCCAGGGTGTGCTCGGCGATGTCATGACTGGCGCCGCGATGCGCGACGACCTGGGGCCTCATACATCGATTGTGTGTCATCGACCAAGGCCGTCGCACGCGACACGAGCGGGGAGTCCCGGATCGCGGAGTATGAAAATTCTTTACCCAGGGGCGTACAGATCTGGCATCCTCCTCGGACACGGCCGGCCCGAAAGGGACAGAGCTCGAAGGAGACGGATGGATCTCGGAAGCCACAACATCGGCGGGCCCCGCGACGTCGGGCACTTCCGCGACCAGGAGTCGTTCGCGCGGTTCGCGGAGGCCTACTCGGCCGCCTTCGAGAAGATGCCGCCGATGCGGGTGCAGGACGTGGAGACGAGCTATGGACGCCTACGGGCCTACTGGTTCGGCGACGCCGACGACGTCCCGATCGTCCTCCTGCCCGGCAGCGGCGCGGCGACCCCGATGTGGTGGGACCACCTCCACGACCTGGCCGGCCTCGGCCATCCGGTGGTCGCCGTCGAGCCGATCGGCCAGGCCGGGGCGAGCCGCCAGACCGCACCCATCAAGCACGCCGACCACGCGACCCGCTGGTTCACGGAGGCGCTCGAAGCCCTCGCCCCGGAGGGCGCGCACGTGATCGGAGCCAGCCTCGGTGGCTGGCTGGGCCTGCAGACGGCCGTACGCTCCCCGGAGCGGTTCCGCTCGCTGACTGTCATCGATCCGCCGAGCGTCTTCGCCCGGCTCAGCCCGACCTTCCTGGCGCTCGGCATCGGCTCCTCGATCCGGTTCCTGCCGAGCTCCGTGCGCCGCTGGATGTTCGACACCATCATCGGCCTCGGCCCCTCGGACGCCGACGATCCGGACGCCGTCCTCGCCATGGCGGCGTTCGACACCTTCGGGCTGCGGCTGCCGCCTCCGTCCGGCCTCACCGACGACGACCTGGCAGGGGTCGCGGTGCCGGTGCTGGCGCTGATCGGCGGGCGCAGCCGCGTCCACGCCCCGGACAAGGCAGCTCAGCGCGCCCGGCTGATGCCCGGCGCGACCGTCGAGGTGTGGGCGACGGCCGGCCATGTGCTCAACGCCGCCTACCCGATCCGGTTCGCCGCGGCCGTGGGCAAGCACATCACCGGCCGCCGGCCACCCGCAGCGTCGTCGCGGTGACGTAGCCGGCCTTCTCGCTCATCAGCCACGCGACCGCCTCCGCGACCTCGTCGGGTGAGGACGCGCGACCGAGCGGGATCTGCGGCGCCATCCGCTCGATCCGGTCGGGGTCGCCGGTGGAGGCGTGCAGGTCGGTCTCGGTGAGCCCGGGCGCGACCGCGACCACCCGGATCCCCAGGCTCGCGACCTCGAGCCCGAGCCCCTTCGTAAGAGCGTCGATGCCTGCCTTCGCGGCGGCGTAGTGCACGTACTCACCCGGCGAGCCGAGCGTGGCGGCGCCCGAGGAGATGTTGACGATCACGCCTCCCGCACCGGTCATGGCAGCCACCGCCGCGCGGGCGACCAGCGTCGGGCCGACCAGGTTGACGGCGTACGTCGTCCGGATCTCGTCGGCAGGCGTGTCGACCAGGGGCGCGTAGCGGTAGGTCGCGCCGGCGTTGTTGACCACGCCGGTGATCGGGCCGGCGGCCTCGAACAGCTCGGCGATGCCGGCGTCGGTGGTGATGTCGGCGCGCACGATCTCGCAGGCGGCTCCGAGCTCCCGCACCGAGTCACGCGTCGACGCGGCCGCCTCGGAGTCGGCCAGATAGCCGAGCACCAGCGAGTGGCCGTCGGCGGCGAGCCGACGAGCGATGGCGGCGCCGATGCCGCGGGTGCCACCGGTGACGAGAGTGCGTTTCACCCCCGAAGAGTGTCACGCAGCTTCCACGCCACCAACACCGATGCCAGCACACCGGCCAGCGCCCAGCCGGCCGGGTAGTGCACGGCGGGCTCGTTCCAGCGCTCGTGGAAGTAGACCAGGTGGGAGGAGAGCAGGCCGATGTCGACCGAGCGGCCCTCCTGCACCAGCACCCCGACGGCGACCAGCACCGTGAGCAGGGTCTGCATCGCCCAGCCCAGGATCCACGCGGGCAGCCAGGCGACCACATCGACACCGCGGCGTACGGAGGTCACGAGCACGGTCACCAGCGCGGCCGCCAGCAGGGCGTTGAGGACCGACGACGGCAGGTCGCCGGGGAGCACGCCGTCGAGCCAGGCAGGTGTGCAGACGGCCGGCGCGGCCAGCATCGGAGCACGCAGCACGCAGGGCCCCAGGCTCGCGGCGAGCCCCGCCCCGAGGCCGACGAGAGTGGTGACCCCGGCGATCGCGACCATGTTGAGGAGCATCGCCTGGTTGCCCGCCCCCGGGCCGGCGCCGAGCGAGATCCCGACCAGGGCGGCAGCCGCGACACCGATGCTCGCCAGCGTCGCACCGAGCAGTCGCCGACCGGGCAGCAGGCCGGCCGTGAGACCGCCGAGCGCGGCGGCGAGCAGCGTGAACGAGACCAGCTCGGCGACCATCGGGGCGAGCAGGAGAGGCTGCGGGTTGACGAGCTGCGGGAGGAAACCGACGCCCCACCCGCCGGCCGCGACCAACGGCACCATCCATGGACGCACCCGCGCAGGCCTCATCGGTTCAGGCCTCATCGGTTCAGGCATGCCCACCACCGTGACAGGTGCGGGCTGAGCCCAGGCAGCGCGTTGGATAACTCCAACCCAACGCAAGATGCCCAATTATTGAGGTCTCTTTCCGGCAAGCACCGGATTTCTTATTGTCAGGCGGTGGACTGACCGACCTGGGTACCCTCGGACTACGGCACACGTACGCCACGCGGTGGATGAGGTGAGAATCGGCGTGAGCAAGGCATCGCGGCATGTCTGGATGACGGCGCTCGCGGGCATCGGGCCCCGAGTCGTCGCCGCTGTCGCGTTGATCGCCACCTTCGCCGTCATGGCCCCCGAGGAGGGCCGGCTCGACACCGGCCGGCACCCCGGTCTGCCCGACCCGGGCGCGCTGCAGGACCCGCTCGGCGTCGCGGGCTCGATGGGCGGCGTGCGAGACCTGACCACGGCCGACTCCGTGAAGCTGGCCGCCGATGCATCGGAGCTGTCGATCCCGCCGGTCGCCCTGGCCGCCTACCAGCGCTCGTCCACGGTGCTCAACGACGCCGATACCTCGTGCCGCATCGACTGGGCGCTGGTCGCCGCGATCGGCATGGTCGAGAGCAACCACGGTCGCCACGGCGGCAGCGAGCTCGGCCCCAACGGCACCGCCGAGCCGGCGATCATCGGCGTGGCGCTCGACGGCAAGGACGGGCGCGCCGAGATCCGCGACACCGACCGCGGCCTCTACGACCACGACACCGTCTACGACCGTGCGGTCGGCCCGATGCAGTTCCTCCCCTCGACCTGGACCTACGCCGGGGCCGACGGCGACGGCGACAACCGCCGCGACCCGCAAGACATCGACGACGCCGCGGTCGCGGGCGCCGCCTACCTCTGCGCCGGCACCGAAGACGTCAGCACCGACGCCGGCGCCCGCACCGCCGTCTTCCGCTACAACCAGAGCCAGACGTACGTCGACACGGTGCTGCAGATCGCCGAGAAGTATCGCAACGGCGAGTTCCCCGGCTCGGCGGTCGTCGACGGTGGAACGCCCTCGACGGTCGAGCCCACGGCTTCCCCGCTGCCTCCCAAGACCGTGCGCGCCGACAAGCCGGCCGCCCCGGCACCGAGCGAGACGCCCAAGGCTGCGCCGGCCCCGGAGATGCCGGAGGCGACGCTCAAGGACAGCAAGGGTCCGGAGCCGTCGGAGTCGGCGGATGTCAGCGATGAGGAGAAGGGTGAGGAGGAGAACAACGGCGGGGATCAGGGGAGCACAACCCCAACGCCTACGCCTACTCCCACCCCGACGCCGACCGATCCGCCGGTCACGGAGGAGCCCGAAGAGCCCACAGTCGAGGAGAAGTGTGAGGCGGCGGTGCGAGTCATGTACCCGACCATCGTCCCCACGACCACGCCCGAGTCCAGCCAACCGAGCGCTACACCTTCTGCTGTCCCGGAGGAACCGCTGTTCGACCGAATCGTCGACCTGTGCGTTGACAGCTTCCCGGACTCGGCGGCTGCACTGCCGGAGGAGATTGACGAGTTCCTACGGGCTCTTGCAGGTGATGATGCATGGGCGGAGCTCCCAGACCCTGTGTCACTGGCTGAGTGACACCAGCACTCAACTGACCTTGATCACGGTCTTCCCGAAGTTCTGCCCCCGCAACATCCGGTTGAACGCCTCGGGAGCGTTCTCGAGCCCCTCGGTGACGTCCTCGCGATAGCGAAGCTTGCCGTCGGCGATCCAGCCGGCGGCCTGGGTGAGGAAGTTGCGCTGGTGGTCGGCGGCGAACTCGTCCTGGATGAACCCCCGGATCAGCAGCGACCTGGTGAGGATGTTGCTCATCAGCGCGGGTGCGCGGTTGGGGCCCTCCGGCGCCGAGGTGTCGTTGTAGTGCGCGACGAGACCGCAGACCGGCACTCGGGCGAACTTGTTGAGCAGCGGCAGCACCGCGTCCCACACGTGCCCGCCGACGTTCTCGAAGTAGACGTCGATGCCGTCGGGCACTGCCGCCTTCAGCTGCTCCTTGAAGTCGGGCGCACGGTGGTCGAGGGCGGCGTCGAAGCCGAGCTCGTCGAGGTGGGCGACCTTCTCCGGGCCGCCGGCGATGCCGACCGCGCGGCAACCGAGGATCTTCGCGATCTGCCCGACGGTCGCTCCGACCGGCCCGGTCGCGGCGGCCACCACGACGGTCTCACCGGGCTTGGGCTGGCCGATCTGGGTCAGTCCGGCGTACGCGGTGAAGCCAGGCATGCCGAGCACTCCGAGGGCGGTGGAGATCGGTGCCGCGTCCGGGTCGAGCGGCCTGGTCTGCTTGGCCGGGGCCACCGAGTAGCCCTGCCAGCCGCCGTAGGCCAGCACGACATCGCCCACCGCACGCGACGGGTCGCGCGACTCGACGACCTCGGCCACCGTGGCGCCGGGCATCACGTCGCCGATCTCGGTCGGCGCTGCGTACGACTTCGCATCGCTCATCCGGCCGCGCATGTAGGGGTCGAGCGAGAGATATCTCGTGCGCAGCAGCACCTCTCCGTCTCCGGGCGTCGGCACCTCGGTGGTGACGATCGAGTAGTCGTCGGCGGTCGGCTCGCCGACCGGGCGGGCACGGAGCAGGATCTGGGTGTTCTGGTCGCTCATCTCGCCATCGTGTCACGGACGGGAAACCCACATCTTGCTTAATTTGCACTAAAGAGATTGACTTACATCATGAAAGGCACGGTGGACCTGCATCAGCATCTGTGGCCACCGGCCATGATCGAGGAGCTGCGCCGTCGGCGCGAGCCGCCCCACCTCGACGGCTGGACGCTTCACACCGACGGCGAGGCACCCTTCGCAGTCGACCCGGCCACCCACGACCTCGCCCGTCGCGCGGAGCAGGAGAGCGGGCTCACGCTGCTCTCCCTCTCCAGCCCGCTGGGCATCGAGACGCTTGCGCCGGACGATGCGCAGGACCTGCTCGACGCCTGGCACGGTCTCGCCGACGACCTGCCTGCCGGCTTCGGTCTCTGGGCCTCACCGGCACTGGTCCAGCCCGACCTCGACGGTCTCGCAGAGACCCTCGGGCACGACCGCATCCATGGTCTCCAGGTGCCCGCGACCGCGTTGGCGACACCGGCCGCCGTCGAGTCGCTCACCCCGGTGCTCGCTGTGGCCGAGCAGGCCGGCCTGCCCGTGCTGGTGCACCCCGGACCGGCCCCGACCACCCGCACCGGCACCACGGCGGAGCAGCCGGCGTGGTGGCCCGCCCTGACGTCGTACGTCGCCCAGCAGAGCGCCGCATGGCACGCCTGGCATGTCGCGGGCAGGTCGCTGCTGCCGACCCTCCGGATCGCGTTCGTGGGCCTGGCCGGGCTCGCTCCGCTGCACCACGAGCGGCTCGCCCAACGAGGCGGGAGCCTCGGCGCGATCGACCGGCACGTCTACTACGAGACCTCGTCCTACGGCACCCAGGCGATCGACGCCCTCTCGCGCGTCGTCGGCGTCGACCCGCTGGTCAACGGCTCGGACCGGCCCTACGCCGAGGCGACCGACCCCGACCTCGGCGCCGCCCTGAGCCACGCGATCTTCGTCGCCAACCCACACCACCTGCTCAACGGAGGAGACCGATGACCATCACCGAACCGACCGTCGACACCGTGCTGAACGCCGTCGACCTCCCCGACCTCGCCGGACGTACGCTCGCTCCTGGCGAGCTCCGGGACTGGGTCGACCGTCTCGCCGAGCGCCCCGACCTCTGGCACCACCTCGTGCGCCACGACACCGGCGGACGCCACTACGTCTCGCTCTACCGGGACAAGGACATCGACGTCTGGCTGCTGTGCTGGAACACCGTCGACGACACCGGCTGGCACGACCACGACATCTCCTCCGGCGCGGTCGCCGTCACCCGTGGCTCGGTCTTCGAGCAGCAGCCGAGGTTCGGCGGCGACCCCGTGCGGCGCGAGGTCGGCTCGGGGCGCAGCTTCGGGTTCGGCCCCGACCACATCCACCGGATGAGCGGCGCGGTCGACGGCTCCGTATCGATCCATGCCTACTCGCCGCCGCTGTGGCGGATGGGGCAGTACTCCATCAGCGACGACGGCGTGATGCGCCGCGTCTCGGTCTCCTACGCCGACGAGTTGCGCCCGCTGGAGGAATGAAAGTCATCGTTGCCACGCTGCTTGATGTGTCCGCTCTGCTTAAGATGTTCCGGTTCTCCGGCCTGATCTGGCAGGCTGCGGAAGTTGTGCAGCGGCACCCTCGGGTGACGGACGAGAGACGGGAGCGGTGGCTGTGATCGAGTTCGACGGCGTCACCAAGCGCTATCCCGACGGCACCGTGGCCGTCGACGACCTCTCCATGAAGGTCGGCACCGGGCAGATCACGGTCTTCGTGGGGCCCTCGGGCTGCGGCAAGACGACGGCGCTGCGGATGATCAACCGGATGATCCAGCCGACCTCGGGCCGGATCCTGATCGACGGTGACGACGTCACCACCCGACCGGAGGCCCAGCTGCGCCGAGAGATCGGCTACGTCATCCAGGGCGCAGGACTGTTCCCGCACCGCACGGTGCTCGACAACGTCGCAACCGTGCCGGTCCTGCAGGGCACCACCCGACGCGAGGCACGCCAGGCGGCGCTCGGCCTGCTCGAGCGCGTCGGGCTGCCGGCCACCCTGGCCAAGCGCTACCCGGCTCAGCTCTCGGGCGGGCAGCAGCAGCGCGTCGGCGTCGCCCGTGCGCTCGCGGCCGACCCGCCGGTGCTGCTCATGGACGAGCCGTTCTCTGCCGTCGACCCGGTCGTGCGCGACGACCTCCAGCAGGAGCTGCTCCGACTCCAGGGCGAGCTCGGCAAGACGATCGTGCTGGTCACCCACGACATCGACGAGGCGATCCGTCTGGGCGACGAGGTCGCGGTCTTCGCCGAAGGCGCCAGGCTGGCCCAGTTCGCCTCGCCCGCCGACCTCCTTGCCGCCCCGGCCGACGACTTCGTGGCCTCGCTCGTCGGTCGCGACCGCGGCTTCCGGGGCCTCTCCTTCGCCGACGGCGACCAGATCGCGCTCAAGCCGACCGACCACGAGGTCGACGGCCTCAGGCTCGAGACCGACGCCGACGGTCGCCCGCTCGGCTGGCGCGGCGCCGAGGGGCTCCTGCCCACCGAGGGCAGCTTCAGCGACGGAGCGAGCCTGCGAGCCGTCACCGACCTGGTCATCCTCTCGCCCGCCGGCGCCGCCGTGCGGGTCGACGCCGACGGCCGCGCCGACGGCCTGGTCCTGCTCGAGGACATCGCCGGCGACGTACGCGCACGGCAGCGTGAGCGGCTGACCGCCCTCGTCGTGGCGACGCCGGCCACGGCACACTCCGACAACCCGCCTCCCGCGAAGGCTTCCGAATGACCGAGCTCTGGCACTACCTCGAGACCAACCTCGACGACGTGCTCTCCGCACTCGTCGAGCACGTCTGGCTCGCTCTGCTCCCGGTCGCGATCGCCTTCCTCCTGGCACTACCGCTGGGTGCTCTGGTGCACCGCTACCGCCCGGCGCGCCACCTGGCGCTCACCACCGGAAGCGTGGTCTACACGGTGCCGTCGCTCGCGCTGCTCCTGCTCCTCCCGGGCCTTCTCGGCACCAGCGTCCTCGACCCGACCAACGTGGTCATCGCCCTGACGCTCTACTCGCTGGCCCTGCTCGTACGCACCACCGCCGACGGCCTCGACGCCGTCGACACCACCGTCCTCCAGGCCGCGACCGCGATGGGATATCGCCCCGCACGTCGCTGGTTCTCTGTGCAGCTGCCGCTGGCGATGCCGGTCATCCTGACCGGCCTGCGGGTGGCGACCGTCGCCAACGTCAGCATGGTCAGCGTCGCCGCCCTGATCGGCATCGGCGGCCTCGGCCAGCTCTTCACCCGTGGCTTCCAGCTCGGCTTCTACCTGCCCCCGATCGTGATCGGGCTCGTGCTCTCGGTCGCGCTCGCGGTCGTCGCCGACATGCTCATCGTCGTGGTGCAGCGCGGGCTGACTCCGTGGGCGAGAGCGGGTGCCCGATGAGCCTCGACTACCTGCTCGACCCCACCAACTGGGCGTTCGCGAGCCCCGACGGCTTCCCGCAGCGCATCCTCGAGCATCTCGGCTACACGGCCCTGGCCCTGCTGATCGCCGCTGTGATCGCCTTCCCGATCGGCCTGCTCATCGGCCACACCGGACGCGGCGCCCTGGTCGCCATCAACCTCGGCAACGCCGGCCGCGCGCTGCCGACGCTCGGTGTGCTGATGCTCGCGCTCGGCCTGATCGGGATCGGACTGGTGCCGGTGACCATCGCCCTGGTCGTGCTCGCCATCCCGCCCGTGCTCGCCTCGACGTACGCAGGCATCCGATCGGTCGCCGACGAGACCGTCGACGCGGCCCGCGGGGTGGGCATGACCGAGGTGCAGATCGCCTGGCGCGTCGAGGTCCCGATCGCGCTGCCGCTCCTCATCGGAGGGCTGCGCAACGCGTCGCTCCAGGTCGTCTCGACCGCATCCATCGCTGCGTACGCAGGGCTGGGCGGCCTCGGCCGCTATCTCTTCGACGGCCTGGCGACGCTGCAGTACGACCAGGTGGTCGCGGGCGCGATCGTGCTCGCCGCGCTCGCGGTCGCGATCGACCTGGTGCTCGCCGGCGCCCAACGTCTCCTGGTCTCTCCCGGGGTCGACGGCCGCAGCGCCGGCGATCGCCCGTCGACGACCGAGACGGCGCCCGCCGAGCCGATCAGCGCCGCCACCTGACCCATCCAGAGCCTGACCCACAACGAACCCGACGCAGCATCAGCCACCGAGAGGTATCTCCATGTCCCGCAGAACCCGCACCACCGCGTACCTGCTCGCGGCCATCGCCGTGGCAGGCTCCCTGACCGCCTGCGGCGGCGACCCGCTCGACTCCGGCTCGGACTCCGGCTCGGGCTCCGGCAGCGACACGATCGTCGTCGGCTCGGCCAACTTCCCCGAGAGCGAGCTGCTCATGGAGATGTACGCCCAGGCCCTCGAGGCCGAGGGCGTGAAGGTCGAGACCAAGCCCAACATCGGCTCGCGCGAGGTCTACATGGAGGCGTTCAAGAGCGGTGACATCGACCTGCTGCCCGAATACAACGGCGGCCTGCTGTCCTACCTGAAGGGCGGCGAGCTCCCCGAGGGTGTCTCCTCGCCCGACGACGTCTACGACGCGCTCCAGGACGTGCTCCCGAAGGGCAGCGAGACGCTGCCACAGTCGGCCGCGGAGGACAAGGACTCGCTGACGGTGACCAAGGAGACCGCCGAGAAGTACTCGTTGACCAGCGTCGAAGACCTCGCGCCGGTGGCCAAGGACCTCACCCTCGGTGCCAGCCCGGAGTTCAAGGAGCGCCCCCAGGGCGTGCCCGGCCTGGAGAAGGTCTACGGCGTCACCTTCAAGGGTTTCACCCCGACCGACCCCGGCGGTCCGCTGACCATTGCCGCCCTGAAGAAGGGCTCCGTCGACGTCGCCAACGTCTTCACGACCGACTCGGCGATCCCGACCAACGACTGGGTCGTCCTGGAGGACCCGAAGAGCCTCTTCCTCGCCCAGAACATCGTCCCGCTGATCCAGTCGGACGCCCTCAGCGACGAGGCCGAGACCGCCCTCAACTCGGTCTCCGAGGCCCTGACCACCGACAACCTCACCGATGCTCTGGCGAAGGTGCAGGTCGACAAGGCCGACCCCGCCACCGTCGCCAAGGAGTTCCTCTCCGACAACGGCGTCAACTGACGAAACCCCCGCCGAGTCGGCTCGTCCTGACCGAATTCCTGGTCGAGTCGGCTCGTCCTGACCGAAAATCCCGCCGAGTCGGCTCGTTAGAACGAGCCGACTCGGCGGGGTTTCAGCCGGCGAGGCTGCTGCGGTAGGTGAGCAGACCCTCCAGGCCGCGCAGGAAGGTCTGGCAGACCGGTGCCGGGTCGGTCAGGCAGCCGGCCGCCATCGCACCGTCGCGCAGCATGACGAAGTGACGGCCGGCGGCCTCGGCGTCGGGCTTGCCGGTCTCGGCGAAGAGGTCGGTGATCGCGGCCAGGAACCATTCACGGTGCACGAGCACCGCCCGGTGCACAACGTGGGCAGGATCCGGATATTCGGCGGCCGCGTTGAGGAACGCGCAGCCACGGAATCCCTCGCTCTCGATGTCTGCGGCGATCGAGCGGCCGACCGCCCGGATGAGGTCGTCGGGGTCCGCCTTCTCCGCCCGCGCCGCATCGACGCGCGCGCGGATCGCCTCGTCGGCTTGGGTCAGGTAGGCGACGACGAGGTCGTCCTTGCTGCGGAAGTGCCGGTAGAGCGTCGCCCGGGTGACCTGCGCCTCGGCGATCACGCGGTCGACCCCGACCGCGTGCAGACCCTCGAGATAGAACAGCCTGCTCGCCGTGCTGAGCAGCCGATCGCGCGCTTCCGACATCCGTGGTTCCTCCTGTTCCGATGCACTCGACGCTAGCAGACAGAACGATCGTTCTTGCATTTGTAGTCAGCGCGGTGCAGACTCTGGATCCAAGGTAGAACGATCGTTCTGTCTCCCAAGAGATCCGAGGAAGAGAACCCATGTCCACCTCCGTAGAAACCGCCCACCCCGGCATCCCGACCACATCGACGAGCGGGCTGCCGAAGCTCTACTTCGTACGCTTCGGCTTCGCCGTCGCCTGGGCCGTGCTGGTCGCACTCACCGCATCGACGCTCAACCCGGCGAGCGTCGCGCTGCTGGTGATCTACCCGCTCTTCGACGTCGCCGCCGCGGTGGTCGACTTCCGCACCTCGGGTGCCACCGGGCCGCGCGCGCTGCTCTACGTCAACATGGCGCTCAGCCTGCTCACCGCGATCGGCGTCGCGGTCGCTGCAGCCTCCGGCATCCCCGACATCCTGCGGGTGTGGGGCGCCTGGGCGATCACTGCTGGTCTCGTCCAGCTGATCGTCGCGGTGCGGCGCTACCGGCTCGGCGGCCAGTGGGCGATGATTCTGAGCGGCGGCATCTCGACCCTGGCCGGGAGCAGCTTCATCGTGATGGCCGCAGGTCCGAGGCCGTCGGTCACCGGCCTGGCCGGCTACGCGACCCTGGGCGGCATCTTCTTCCTCATTTCCGCCCTCCGCCTGCGTCAGCGCGCGAGTAAGGTGAACTGACATGACGTCCAACAGCCCCGAGGTCACCGTCGATGTCGTCGTCATCGGTGCCGGCCCGACCGGAGAGAACGTCGCCGATCGCGCGGTGCAGGGCGGCCTGAGCGCAGCGATCGTGGAGAGCGAGCTCGTCGGCGGCGAGTGCTCCTACTGGGCGTGCATGCCGTCGAAGGCTCTCCTCCGCGACGCCGCCGCACTGCGTGCGGCCCGCGCGCTCCCCGCCGCCGGCAAGGCGGTCACCGGCGATCTCGACGCGACCGCCGTGCTGGCCAGGCGCGACCAGTTCACGTCCGGATGGGACGACGGCGGCCAGGTCGACTGGCTGACCGGCGCCGGGATCACCCTGGTCCGCGGGCAGGGCCGCATCGCCGACACCCGCACCGTCACGGTGACCGACGCCGACGGCACCACGACCACCCTGCACGCCCGCCATGCCGTCGTGGTCGCCACCGGCAGCGCCGCGCTGATCCCGCCCATCACCGGCCTCGCCGACGTCGACCCCTGGACCAACCGCGAGGCCACCGGCGCCACGTCGATCCCCGACCGCCTGGCCATCATCGGCGGCGGGGTCGTCGGGGCCGAGATGGCCACCGCGTTCAGCGCCCTCGGGTCGCAGGTGAGCCTCGTCTCGCGCACCCGGGTCCTCCCGGGGGTCGAGGAGTTCGCCGGCAAGCACGTGGCCGAGGCGCTCGAAGCCAACGGCGTCACGATCCACACCGGTGTCGACGCGGTCGAGGCCCGGCGCGACGACTCCGGCGACGTACGCCTCACCCTCTCCGACGACACGACGGTGACCGCCGACGAGGTGCTGGTCGCCGCCGGCCGCACGCCCAACACCAAAGACCTGGGCCTGGAGAACGTCGGCCTGACCCCCGGTAGCTGGCTGGAGGTCGACGATTCGCTCGCCGTGGTCTCCGACGGCACACCGGTCGGAGACAGCTGGCTCTACGCAGCAGGCGACGTCAACCATCGAGCGCTGTTGACCCACCACGGCAAGTACCAGGCCCGTGCCCTGGGCGACCTGATCGTCGCCCGAGCACGCGGCGAGGAGCCCGACCTGAGCACCTGGGGCCGCCATGCCGCGACCGCCGACGAACGCGCCGTCACCCAGGTGATCTTCACCGACCCCGAGGTCATCGCCGTGGGCCACTCCGCCGAGTCGGCGAAGGCTGCCGGCATCGAGGTCGGCGTCGTCGACCACGATCTGGGTGCCGTCGCCGGCTCCTCGCTGCACGCCGACGGCTACCGGGGACAGGCACGGATGGTCATCGACGAGCAGCGCAACGTGCTGGTCGGCTTCACGGCCGTCGGACCCGACACCGCCGAGCTCCTCCAGGCGGCGACGATCGCCGTCGTCGGCGAGGTGCCCCTCGACCGCCTCTGGCACGCGGTGCCGGCCTACCCGACCATCAGCGAGATCTGGCTACGCCTGCTCGAGACCGCCGGGCGTGACCGGTAGACCGTTCCTCCGTCAAGGTATGCAGGCGAAGGCTCACATCCCGTGCGTAGCTCCACGAGGGAAGTGAGCCTTCAGCTGCATACCTTGACGGAGGGCCACGCCGCCCCTGCCGACCACACTGCGCGGACCTAACCCTGCTGGCGCAGGTAGCGACCGAAGTGGGGGACGGTGAAGGCGATGCGGCCGCGCTCGCCGGAGTAGATCAGGCCCTTCTTCATCAGCGCGTCACGCGCGGGGGAGAGCGACTGCGGCTTCTTGTTGAGGAAGGTGGCGACGTCGGCGGTGGCGACGGTGCCGATGTCGTCGGCGCCGAGCTCGACGGCGGCGTCGGCCATGGCGCGCAGATAGTCGCGCTCGGCCGGGGTGGCGCGCTCGTAGCGAGACCCGAAGAAGCCGACGGCCAGCTCGCGCTCGGCCTCGGGGGCGGCGACCTTCACGTCCTCGATGGTGATCGGGGAGCGGGGCGCCTGGTCCCACACGGTCTTGCCGTAGGCCTGGATGAAGTAGGGGTAACCGCCTGTGGCGGAGTACATCTCGTCGAGCGCGGCGGCCTCGAACTCGGCCTCCTCCTCGCTCGCCGGGGCGGCGAGCGCGCGGTCGGCGGCGTCGCGCTCGAGGCGGTCGATGCGCTGGTAGGAGAAGAGCCGCTCGGAGTAGGACTTGCTCGCCGAGAGCACGGCCGGCAGGTGTGGCAGGCCGGCGCCGACGACGATCACCGGCAGCCCCGACTGGCTGATCTCGTGGCAGGCGGCGCACATCGCGGAGACGTCGTCGGGCCCGAGATCCTGCATCTCGTCGATGAAGACCCCGACCCCCTTGCCGACGTCGGCGGCGAGCCCACCGACATCGGTGAGCAGCTCGACCAGGTCGATCTCCACATCTCCGGAGTCGGCCCGGCCACGCACCGCCGGCGCCTCGATGCCCGGTGACCACTGCTCACGCAGCTTGGCGTTGGGGCCGGCCTCTCGTTGAGCGAACGAACGGATCACCCCGAGCACGTGGTCGACGTCGTCAGCACTCGGATGACCGAGCTCGCGCACCGCCTGGTGCAGAGCGCTCGACAGCGGCCGGCGCAGCGACTGGTCGGGGCGGGCCTCCATCTTCCCGGTGCCCCAGCCCTTGCGGACCGCGGCCGAGCGCAGCGTGTTGAGCAGCACCGTCTTGCCGACGCCACGGAGCCCGGTGAGCACCAGCGACCGCTCCGGACGACCACGGGCGACCCGCTCCAGCACCACGTTGAACTGCTCGAGCTGCTCGTTGCGACCGGCGAGCTCAGGGGGCCGCTGACCAGCGCCCGGAGCGTACGGATTGCGGATGGGGTCCATGATCAGACGATATCCAGATATATAGGGCGCGTCTTAGATTTCGCTAGCGAGCCACATCATTCGGCGAACGTAGGCCAATATCCATCTATCTAGGTTCATTCCTAGATAGGCGCAGACTCCACGATCGACCCCTAGTCTCGAACGTGTGTTCGATCTTAAGGGCAATCTCCCCCTGATGCAAGGCGAAGGTTCTAGACTCACGAACATGCCGGAACTCCCCGAGGTGGAAGCGCTCGCCGAGGATCTGCGCGGACGCCTGAAGGACCGCGCGATCACGAAGGTGCACGTCGCCCAGTTCAGCGCACTGAAGACGTACGACCCGCCCCTGACCGCGGTCGAGGGCACCCTCGTCGACGACGTGACCCGGCACGGCAAGTTCATCGACATCGACGCCAGCGGCGTCCACCTGGTGATGCACCTGGCCCGCGGCGGCTGGATCCGCTGGCGTGACGAGCTCCCGGCCGCCCCGCCGCGCCCGGGGTCGAAGTCGGGCCTGGCGATCCGCATCGTGCTCGACGACGACAGCGGGCTCGACATCACCGAGGGCGGCACCAAGAAGAGCCTCGCGCTCTACGTCGTCCACGACCCGCTCGACGTGCCCGGAGTCGCCTCGCTGGGCCCCGACCCCCTCAAGGACGACTTCACCCTCGACCGTTTCCGCGACATCCTCGCCGGTCAGGGCCGCAAGCAGATCAAGGGCGTGCTGCGGATGCAGTCGATCATCGCCGGCATCGGCAACGCCTACTCCGACGAGATCCTGTGGGCGGCCAAGATGTCGCCGTTCAAGCCCGCCGAGATGACACCCGAGGAGTCGGAGACGCTCTACGCCGCTCTGCGCTCGACGCTCCAGGACGCCGTCGCACGCGACTCCGGCCTGGCGATGAGCGAGCTCAAGGGCGAGAAGAAGTCGAACCTCGCCGTGCACGGCAAGGCCGGCAAGAAGTGCCCGGTCTGCGCCGACACCGTGCTCGAGGTCAGCTTCGCCGACTCGAGCCTGCAGTACTGCCCCACCTGCCAGACCGGCGGAAAACCGCTCGCCGATCGCCGCATGTCCAGGCTTCTCAAGTAGTATTTCGGGGTGAGCATCCCCACCGTCGAGATCGCCGGCGTACCCGACCCGCTGCCCGTAGCAGTCCTCGACGTGCGCGAGGACGACGAGTGGGCTGCCGGCCACATCGAAGGTGCGATCCACATCCCGCTCCAGGAGCTTCCGGCCCGCCTCGGCGACCTCCCCGAGGGGCAGACCCTCGTGGTCTGCAAGGTCGGCGGCCGCAGCGCCAACGCCGTCGGCTACCTCGCCCAGCAGGGCTTCGAGGTTGTCAACCTCGCCGGCGGCATGGTCGACTGGGCCGGCGCCGGGCGCCCGATGGTCAGCGAGACCGGCGCCGAGGCATACGTCCTCTAGTCAGCCTCCGACGAAGGGCCGCCGAAGACTTCCGGGAGCGGCAGCCGTAGCGCCTTCTCGAGGCGGTCGAGGTAGTCGTTGCGAGCGACCTCGACGACCCCGAGGGACGCGAGATGGTCGGTGCGCCACTGCACGTCCAGGATGCGCTGGTCGGTCGAACCCGCCTCACGCAACGCGGACACCAGCCCGACCAGCGCCACCTTCGACGCGTCACGGACGCGGTGGAACATCGACTCCCCGGCGAAGAGACCACCGATGGCGACCCCGTAGAGCCCACCGACGAGGCGATCGTCCTGCCAGGCCTCGACCGAGTGCGCCCAGCCCAGGCCGTGCAGCTCGCCATAGGCCTTGCGGATCCGCTTGTCGATCCAGCCGTGGGGGCGACGCGGGTCGGCACACGACGCCATGACCTCCTCGAACCGGGTGTCGAACCTGATCTCGAAGTCACGCGCTGACCTGCGCAGAGATCGCGAGACGCGGAGCTCGTCCAAGGGCAGTACGCCGCGCTCGACCGGCGAGAACCACATCATCGGATCGCGCCAGGACTCCCCGGGCATGGGGAAGATCCCGTGACGGTAGGCGGCCAGCAGTGTGCCGGGCGCGACGTCCGCGCCCATCCCCACCAGATCGTCCAGAGCATGCGCATCGTTGCCCGCCGCCCGCGCGTCACGAAGGTCGGCAAAGGCCCACTGCGACGGCTCCGGTTCGATCGGACCCCCAAGATTCGCCACGGCAAAACGTTATCGCCTTCCCGATACGATCGGAGCATGATCGGTCCCAAGTCAGTGCTCTCCGTGGCGGCCGGCCGGCTCGCGCCCAAGGTCGTCGGGTCCGCCCCCGGTGTCACCACCGGCGTCATCCGGCAGGCGCTCCACCACGCGATCGTCGGTGTCGGACCGCTGCCCGGCGCCGCGGCGACCGCCGAGAAGCACCTCGAGGACAACAACGACGACGCCGAGGCCGCGGTCAAGCACATCGTCGACACCCACGTACGCCTCGCCGGGGTCGGCGGCTTCGCGACCAACATCGGCGGGCTGGTCACCCAGGCCGTGACGCTGCCCGCCAACATCACCGGCATGGCGATCATCCAGTGCCGGATGGTGGCCTCGATCGCGCACCTGCGCGGCTATGACCTGACCGACCCACGCGTACGCAACGCCATCCTGCTCACCCTCCTCAGCGAGGAGAAGGTCAGCAAGCAGATCCAGAGCCAGAAGATCCCGGCCCCGCCGATGGCGATCGCGACCGCACCGGCCTATGACCGCGCCATCGACGACATCGTGGCCGCCGAGGTCGCCCAGGAGCTGATCGGCCGCGTCGCCGGCAAGCGGATGGTGTCGATGGTCGCGAAGCGGGTGCCGCTGGTCGGCGGCGTCGTCGGCGCCGGCGCCGACGGCTGGATGACCTACCAGATCGGCCGCTACGCGTCGCGCGAGCTGCTGCCGAAGCGGAGCGACGGCCGCGGCGCTAGCGCCTGAAGACCCGATAGACCCGCAGGATCGCTCGACCCCACCAACGGCGCTCGAGACCGTTGCGGGCACGCTCCTTGGGCACCAGCGACTGGGTGTGTGCCAGATCGGCCCGCAGGGTGGTGACCTCGTCTTCGAGGCGCGCCTCCGAGCTGCGCAGCCGGATGGCCTCCTGGAGCAGCGCGTCGATGGTGGCAACGCCTGCGTCGAGCACCTCGCGCGAGTCGATCGTGTCGGGGTCGACGAACGGCTTGCCGGCCAGATCGCCGGGCACCAGCAGCTCGTCGAGGCCACCGACCACGTCGTAGCCGCGACCGGAGAGCGCGTCGACCCAGCTCCGGGAGAGCGCATCGACCCACGGCAGGATCGAGGGGGAGAGCGCCAGCCGCGCCGAGCCGCGGCGCTTGGCCAGGGTGCGGTGCGCCAGGAACTCGCGTACGAAGGGTCGGTAGTCGGCCGGCTCGATCACCGGCACGACCGCCAGGTTGACCTCGCGCAGCAGCGCCGCCTCGGGCACGCCGAGCGAGGGGTTGCCGCGGTCGATCTCGGCGAGGTCGATCTCCAGGTCGTCGAGCCAGAAGGCCTGGGAGAACCGCTGCCACAGCAGCGCGGAGTCGGATCCGGGCGGTGGCACCGTGATCAGGTGGACGCGCTCGGGCGGGATGCCCTGGGTCCAGCGGTCGAGGATGTCTGGCAGCTCCTGGACGCCCCAGAACCACGACCCGATCCGCCCCTCCCGAGCGGGGTCACGGACCTCGTCGAGGAACTCGGCGTAGGAGACCACCGAGCGGTGCTTGATGTTCTCCTGCCACTCGGCCGGGATCTGCCTGGCCAGGTCGCGTGCGGAGAGCATGATGTGGATCTCCGAGTCGCCCAGCGACTCGAGCGCGTGCTTGGCCTGCTGCCAGGAGGCGCTCGCCAGGATCTCGTGGGAGATGATCACGGTGCCGTGCTCGACCGCTCGCACCTTCTCGGCGAGGGCGTTCCAGGCGCCGGTCGCCTCTTCCTCGATGCCTCCCCAGGGGAGATCCATCAGGTCGAGCGCGGCGAGGAAGTGGGCGTCGAACCGATCGGCGAAGTAGTAGACGTCCTGCTCGGCCAGGGCTTCTCGGTTGTGGAAGAGAACGTCCTGAAGATAGGAGGTGCCCGTCTTCGGGGTGCCGACGTGAAGCAGCACGCGCCGCCCAGTCTCCAACGCTCTACTCCTCTAGGAACGCCCCGCCAGCAGTGACAACGCGAGCGCCAAGGCCCGGCGCTCGTCGGGACCCTGCGACGCTCTCCCCGAGGGGAGAAGCCGGTCCGGGTCTCCGTGGAAAGCGTATCTGCCTTCGAGCAGTGCATCACGTTGGGCCCGCGCTCGTGTTGCGACCCATTCCAGACTTTGCGCAGGGAAGCCGACCTCCCGTGCCCCGGGATGCAGCGGCTCGAGCTTCTCCAGCCGTGGCCGCAGACCGTCGACCAGCAGCGTGCGCTGGGTCTCGAGATCAGTTCGTACGCTGAGGACCTGCCCGATCACGCGAGCGACCTCGTTGGCCTCGGCCGAGACCGACCAGGGGCCGGGCACGCTGTCGACGCCGAGCAGGTCGGGCAGCAGCGACGCATCGGTGACGATCTCGACCCGCTCCCTCCCGACCCGCGCGGCCCACCAGGCGGCGATGCGGGGCAGGTCGGCGCGGGGGCCGAGCCAGCCGCGCCACTGGGCGTCGCGCAGCCAGACCGGCCACGGGTTGACCCGGTTGGTGAAGGTGCGGAACTGCCACGCTCCGGCGGCGACCTCGTCGAGCGGACCGCCGAGCACGTAGACCGTGAAACCTCTGCCACCGGGCAGCTTTCCCTGTCGCTCGAGCTCCTCCCGGATCGGCATCGTCAGCCACGGGGAACCGACCAGGCGATAGGGCAGCTTCTCCTGCTCAGCGGCGGGTTCTGCTGGTGCTGTCGGCCCGGTCTCCAGGAGGTCTTCGGCGAGCAGCACGCTGGCCGCCCTCAGCAGCTCGCGCGGGGCCAGCTCGGCCGGATCCACGGGCTGCGGGCCGTACGTCCGGGGCGAGGTGTCACCGACGAGCGGCAGGTCGCGGCGACCGCGGCCCGGCGGGCTGGTGCGCAGCAGGCTGTCGACGCGCGGCCGCTGCAAGGGACCGGTCGTGTTGACCCGACGCAGCAGCTCGAGCACCTCGGCACCGGGGAGATGCGTCTCCGCGAAGGGTTCGGCGGGCTCGGACCATGACGTCCACGGAGTCGTGCCGCCCTCGCGCAGGTGCGCGGCCCACCCCCAACCCCTGGTCGGCACGGCTTGCATCAGGAGCGTCGCCCCTTGACGCGCCGGATGAGGTTGGAGGCCCTCGATGCGACCGGGCGCCGGCTGCGGGAGGCCTCGACGACGACGGCGACGAGCGCGTCGATCGCGGCATCGGCGACGTCCTTGGCGCGCGGCGCGTCGGGGTCGACCCACTCGACGTCGGCGGCGGGGTGTCGCGGGCGGAGGTCGTCGAGATCGCCGGCGACGTCGACCTTGGCCAGCTCGGCCCACTCGACCCACGAGTCCGCGACCTGGTCGGCCCAGCCGAAGGCCGACGGCGGCATGGTGACCCGCTCACGGCCGTCACGATGGGCGAGGGTGCGCTTGGCGATCACCTCGGTGACCATGTGGCGGTAGTCCTCGCGGGGCAGCTCCTCCGCCTCGATCCGGGCGTTGAGCCGGCGCAGCAGAGTGGCCTCGGCCCGGCCGAGCGACCGGTTGTGACGGTCGCTGTCGACCGGCGCCCACGACTCCTCGATCCCGACGACGTCGCAGAACCGGCGCCAGAGCACCTCGCTCGACGCTCCGTCGTGGGGCACGGTGACCAGGTGGACCCGCTCCGGCGGGAGGTTGCGACCCCACCGGCTGAGCACGTCGGGCAGGCCGTGCGTACGCCAGAACCAGGCGGCGGAGCGCGACTGCTTGGCCGTCTGCATCCGCTCCAGGTAGCGCGCGAAGGTGACCTTGCGCTCGCGCTGCATCTGGTCCTGCCACTCGGCGGCGACGACGCGGGAGATGTCGCGGGCGGTGTAGACGATGTGCAGCTCGGCGCCGCCGCCCTCACCGAGGTCGCTCATCGCCTTCTCGACCCGGTCGGGCCGGGCACCGGCGAGGAGCTGGTGGCTGATCACGATGGTGTCGGACTCGTGGCGGCGTACGCGTTTGACCAGCGCGTCCCACTCGCCGTGGACCGTCTTGCGCATGCCGCCCCAGGGGCGGTCGATCAGGTCGAGCGCGGGCCGGAAGAAGTCGGGCTGGTTGCCGACGGGGTAGAAGACGCCATGCCTCTCCAGGGACACCCGGTTGTGGAACAACCTGTCCTGGAGGTAAGTCGTGCCCGTCTTGGGAGCGCCGACGTGGAGGAAGACTTTGCGCGCCATGATCCCGCTATTCTGCACCAGGTTAATAGAGTTTGTCGCGGCGGTCCGCTCTTTGTCACCGGGCCGTCACTCTTGGATGCAGCCTAGTGCCCTAGGAACGCAGGGCACGTACGACGGCCGAGGGACTCGGCCTGCCGAGATGGTCGGCGAGCCAGCGGCTGGTGTCGGCGACCTTGTCGAGATCGACGCCGTGCTCGATCCCGAGGCCGTCGAGCATCCAGAGCAGGTCCTCGGTGGCGAGGTTGCCGGTCGCGCTCTTGGCGTAGGGGCATCCGCCCAGCCCGCCGGCGCTGGCGTCGTAGGTGGTCACCCCCGCCTCCAGGCCGGCATAGGTGTTGGCCAGCGCCTGGCCGTAGGTGTCGTGGAAGTGCAGCGCGAGCTGATCGGTCGAGACACCGGCGGCCGCGAAGGCCCCGATGAGCTGCTTGACGTGGCCTGCGGTGCCGACGCCGATCGTGTCTCCGAGGCTGAGCTGGTCGGCACCGAGGTCGAGCAGACGCTTGCCCGCCTCGACGACCTTGGCGATCTCGACCTGGCCCTCCCACGGGTCGCCGAAGCACATCGACAGATAGCCGCGCACGGTCATGCCGGCGTGCTTCGCGCGCGCCATCGTCGGCTCGAACATCGCGAACTGGCCGTCATAGCTCTGGTTGAGGTTCTTGTTGGCGAAGGTCTCGGTCGCGCTGCCGAAGATCGCGACGTGGCGCAGACCCAGCTCGAAGGCGCGGTCGAGCCCCTTCTCGTTGGGCACCAGCACCGGCAGCTCTCGCGCCCGCTCGCCGAGGCGGCCGACGAGCTCGGTCATCAGCTCCTTGGCGTCGGCCAGCTGGGGCACCCACCTGGGATGCACGAAGCTGGTCGCCTCCACGGGGCTCAGCCCGGCGTCGAGCAGCCGGGTGACCAGGTCGGCCTTGATGCCGGTGTCGATGGTCGTCTGCTCGTTCTGCAGGCCGTCGCGCGCGCCGACCTCGTAGATCGTCACGCTCGCCGGCAGGCCGTCCTGGCGTACGACAGCGGGGAGATCACTCATGCTTGCCAACCTTTTCCTCGTGCGAAACCTGACAGATCGCGGGCAGAGATCTGAGAGAGGCCCCTGACAGCGTCGACCTGACGCTCGGACCACCAGGGCCGAGCCTGGTAGATAGGCAGGACCTCACATGTCGACCCCGATTCTCACCATGCTGCGGACGCACCGTCCTCAGCGCACCGCGGCCGTTGCCCTGGCCGCTCTCATCGCCGCGATCGGGCTGCTGGCCGGCTTCGCGCAGCCGGCCTCGGCGGCCACCCAGACCTACCGCAACGAGGCCACCGGACAATGCCTCGAGGACGTCGGCGGGGGCGAGCCGCGTACGTCGGCCTGCGTCGGCGTCACCACCCAGCAGTGGAACGTGAAGAGCTGGAACGACGGCACCAAGCGCTTCCAGAACGCCAAGACCGGCGAGTGCCTGCACGCCCAGATCGGCACCGGCACCGGCGTCATCTTCCTGCGCAGCCTCCCGTGCAACGACAGCGAGCAGCAGAGCTGGTGGGTCAAGCGCTGGTCCGACGGCACCATCCGATTCCAGAACGAGGCCTTCGACTGGTGCATCCAGGACCCGTACGTCGGGGGCCTGGCCGCGTGCGACAGCAGCGAGAACCAGAGCTGGCACTGACCGGTCAGTCCGCATCGGGCGACACCACGAAGAGCTCCGCCCCGAGCGGCACCTGAGAGCCGGCACCGGCGCCGACCACGGCGACGGTGCCGGCGAACGGTGCCTTGAGGGCGACCTCCATCTTCATCGCCTCGAGCACACCGAGCACCTGGCCCTCCTCGACCCGGTCGCCGACCTGGACCCGCACGTCGATCACGGTGCCGGGCATCTTGGCCTCCACCGCGCCATCGCTGTGGTGCGCGGCGGCACCGGCGACGCGGTCGGGCGGGGAGAGGTCGAACCGGTGACCCTGGTGGACGATCTCCGCCAGGCCGGGCTGGACGTTGACGGCCGCCCAGTGGCGTACGCCGTCGACGACTGCCACGAGCACGTGGTCGGCCGCGCTGATCTGCTGCACGCGACGACCGTCGACGACTCCGTTCGGGCGGTCGACGGTCATGGTGCGGTCGAGGTCGACGATGGTCGGCGCCGGTGGCCCGGCGACCCGCCAGCCGTCGGCGCGGAACGCCGTCGTGGTGTCGGCCGCCGCGGCGAGCATCGCGCTCACCCAGGCGACGAGCACCCGCGGCACGTCGGCATCCGGAGCCGCCACCTCGTTGCGGTCGAGCCAGGCGGTGTCGATCCCGGCATCGCCGAACGCGTCCGAGTCGGCGAGCACCCGCAGGAAGCCGGTGTTGGTGGTCAGCCCGAGCACGGCGGTCTCGTCGAGCGCCTTGACCAGGCCACGACGGGCGGCCTCGCGGTCGGGGCCACGGACGATGATCTTGGCGAGCATCGGGTCGTAGGCGGTGCTCACGACCTGCTCGCTCTCGAGCGCATGCTCGACCCGGGCCGCGGTCGGCCAGCGCACGATCGAGGTCGCACCGGCCTGGGGCAGGAAGCCGCCGAAGGCGTCCTCGGCATAGACCCGCACCTCGATGGCGTGGCCCTCGATGCGTACGTCGTCCTGGGCGATGCCCAGCGGATCGCCGGCGGCGACGCGGAGCTGGAGCGCGACGAGATCGGCGGCGTCGCTCGACCCGGCGATCCGCACGGCCTCCTCGGTCACGGGGTGCTCGACCTGGAGGCGGGTGTTCATCTCCAGGAAGTAGGCCTCGCCGGTCGCCTCGTCGAGCAGGAACTCGACGGTGCCCGCGCCGGTGTAGCCACACTCGCGCGCGAGCGCGACGGCGCTGGTCAGCACCAGGTCTCGTTGCTCGTCGGTCAGGGTCGGGGCGGGCGCCTCCTCGATCACCTTCTGGTGGCGACGCTGCACCGAGCAGTCGCGCTCGAAGAGGTGGATCACGTTGCCGTGGGTGTCACCGAAGACCTGCACCTCGATGTGGCGGCCGCGCTCGACGTACTTCTCGATCAGGAGGGTCTCGTCACCGAACGAGCTCAGCGCCTCGCGGGCGGCCGCAGCGCGCGCCTCGTCGAGCTCGTCGGGCGCACGGACGATGCGCATGCCCTTGCCACCGCCGCCAGCGGCGGCCTTGACCAGCAGCGGATAGGGGCTGTCCTCGCCCCGCGGAACCACGGGTACGCCGGCAGCGACCGCGATCTCCCGGGCCGCGTCCTTGCGGCCCATCTGCTCGATGACCTCGGGCGTCGGCCCGACCCAGGCCAGGCCGGCCTTCGCCACCGCCCGGGCGAACTCGGCCCGCTCGGAGAGGAAGCCGTAGCCGGGATGGACCGCTTCCGCACCCACCGCGGCAGCGGCCGCGACCACCGCGTCGGCGTCGAGGTAGGAGGCGACCTCGACGGCCTCGTCGGCGTCGCGTACGTGGGGCGCGTCCGCGTCGAGCGCGGTGTAGATCGCGACCGTGCGGATGCCCAGCTCGCGGCACGTGCGGAAGACGCGACGCGCGATCTCGCCACGGTTGGCGACCAGCACACTCTCGAACAGCACTGCTTCAGACAACCCAGTCACATCCTGAAGATTCCGTAGTTGGGCTCGGGTGTCGGCGCGTTCGCCGCGACGGCGAGCCCCATCGCCAGCACCCGTCGGGTGTCGGCGGGGTCGATGATGCCGTCGTCCCACAGGCGCGCACTGGCGTAGTAGGGGGAGCCCTGCGCCTCGTACTGCTCCCGGATCGGAGCCTTGAACTCCTCGTCGTCGGGCTTGCCGGCGACGGTGGCGAGCACCGAGGCGGCCTGCTCGCCACCCATCACCGAGATGCGCGCGTTGGGCCACATCCACAGGAACCGCGGGTCGTAGGCGCGGCCGCACATGCCGTAGTTGCCGGCGCCGTAGGAGCCGCCGATGACGACGGTGAACTTCGGCACCACCGAGCACGCCACCGCGGTGACGAGCTTGGCGCCGTCGCGGGCGATGCCCTTGTTCTCGTACTCCTTGCCGACCATGAAACCGGTGATGTTCTGCAGGAACACCAGCGGGATGCCGCGCTGGTTGCACAGCTCGACGAAGTGGGCGCCCTTGAGCGCCGACTCGGAGAAGAGGATGCCGTTGTTGGCGACGATGCCGACGTGCTGGCCCTCGATGTGCGCGAAGCCGCAGACCAGGGTCTCGCCGTAGAGCTGCTTGAACTCCTGCAGCTTGGACCCGTCGACGATGCGGCGGATCACCTCACGCACGTCGTAGGGGGTCCTGGTGTCGGCGGGCACGATGTCGACGAGGGTCTCCGGCGACTCCGCCGGCTCGTCATACGTCGCCGTCTTCGTCTCCTGCTCCGGGAGCGTCGAGACGATGCCGCGCACGATCTCGAGGGCGTGCTTGTCGTCGTCGGCGAGGTGGTCGACGACACCCGACTTGGTCGCATGCACGAGACCGCCGCCGAGCTCCTCGGCGGTGACCTCCTCGCCCGTGGCCGCCTTCACCAGCGGCGGCCCACCGAGGAAGATCGTGCCCTGGTCGCGCACGATCACCGTCTCGTCGCTCATCGCCGGCACGTATGCTCCGCCGGCCGTGCACGAGCCCATCACGCTCGCGATCTGCGGGATGCCCTTGGCCGACATGTTGGCCTGGTTGAAGAAGATCCGGCCGAAGTGCTCACGGTCGGGGAAGACCTCGTCCTGTTTCGGCAGGAACGCCCCGCCGGAGTCGACGAGGTAGATGCACGGCAGCTGGTTCTCCGCCGCGATCGTCTGCGCGCGGAGGTGCTTCTTGACGGTCATCGGGTAGTAGGTGCCACCCTTCACCGTCGCGTCGTTCGCCACGACCATGCACTTGCGCCCGTTGACCAGCCCGATGCCGGCGACGACGCCCGCCGAGGGCACCGCCCACTCGTCACCGTCGTCGTACATCTCGTACGCCGCCAGCGGAGCCACCTCGAGGAACGGTGATCCGGGGTCGAGGAGCGCATCGATCCGATCACGCGGGAGCAGCTTCCCGCGGTCGGTGTGTCGCTTCCGCGACCGCTCGCTCCCACCCTGTCGCACCCGCCCGAGCCGCTCGCGCAGCTCGAGGGTCAGGTCACGCAAATTCGCCGCCATAGGGCGAGGTTAACGTTCATTAACCTCGGCTGACAAGATGCTCGGCCGAAACAACGGTCTCGGCACCGGCCCTCCGGCTACTCGGTGAGGGCGGCTCGGGCCATCGTGGTGAGCACGGAGCGCGTCGACTCGGCGGGGAGCACGCGGTTGTGCGGCGTGGAGTTGATCAGGCCGAAGACGCCGTGGGCCATCGCGCGGGCGGTGTCGTGGGAGAGCGACGGGTTGCGGTCGCGGAGCTGGTCGGCCCACAGGTCGACGTACTTGCGCTGCAGGGTGCGCACCTGCTCGCGCGCCTCGTGGGGCAGCGACTGCCAGTCGCGCTCCTGCACCACGATCAGCGCCCGGTCGCGCAGCGCGAAGTCGACGTGCCAGTCGATCAGGGCCTCGATGGCCGCGGAGGTGCCCGAGGCCGCCTTCACCCGGGTGCGTCCCTCGCGGAGCAGCTCCTGGGAGATCGAGACGAGCATCTCGGCGAGCATCGCGTCCTTGCTCGGGAAGTGCTTGTAGAGCGCCGGCCCGGAGATGCCACAGGCGGCACCGAGCTCGGCGACGGAGACGCCGTGGAAGCCTCGGGCCGCGAAGAGCTCGGCCGCGGTGTCCAGGATCTGTTCGCGCCTGGTCTTCGTCGGGGCCGTGGTCATTGCTCGAGGTTAGCGCTGATTCACCCGCGATTTCACTCCTCGAGCATGTGACGTGCGCGAAGCACGGCATCGAGCGCGATCTCGACGTCGTCGACCTGCTCGCGCGCGGGCTCGCCGGAGCCGGCCCGGTCGGGCTCGGGCTGCTGCCGCAGACGCTTCCGCAGCCGCCCCAGCAGCTCGTCTCGCCCGACACCGCGCAGCTGAAGCAGCACCGAGGCATCGCGGTCGACGATCCAGCACAGCTGGTGGAGCACGGCGAGGGAGTGGCCGCAGACCGCGTGCCAGTGTCCGCACGTGCAGGTCACGGCCAGCTCGTCGCCATAGGGCACGAGCTCGACCCCGGCCTCTTCGGCATGCTCGGCCACGTCGAGAGGCAGCTCTCCGACCAGCAGCGCCTCGGTGCGCTCCGGGGAGGCACCGAGCACCTCGGACAGCGCCGCGGCCGAGTCGGCGTCGAGCCCCGGCACCGCGCCGGTCACCGTCCACAGCCCGCGCTCGTCCTCGACGGCCGCGGCAAACCTGCCCGACTCGACGACCAGCCCACCGATGCGCCCCGAGCGCGCGAGCGCGCGGGCGCCGGTGAGCTGGTTGTCGTCGAAGGCCCGCTCCTCGATCGCCCGCAGGAGCGCGCGCCCCCACCAGGACTCGACCCGGACCAGACCGCGCCGGTGCGGCTCGCGGGCGAAGGTCAGCACCGCGCTCGCGGGTCGCTGGCGCTCGCTCATGACGCGATCCGGCGGCGCTTCTTGCGCTTCTGCGGGCCGAGCTTGACCAGCTCGCGCAGGTCGGCGTTGGAGAGCTCGGTGAACGCCGCCTCACCGCCGCCGAGCACGGCGTCGGCGAGCACCCGTTTGCGTGCCAGCAGCTCGGCGACCCGCTCCTCGACGGTGGCCTGGGTGATCAACCGGTGCACCTGCACCGTCTGCGTCTGCCCGATGCGGTGGGCCCGGTCGGTGGCCTGGTCCTCGACCGCAGGGTTCCACCACCGGTCGACATGCACCACGTGGTCGGCGCGGGTCAGGTTGAGCCCGACACCGCCGGCCTTGAGCGAGAGCAGGAAGACCGGCACCTCACCCGCCTGGAAGCGCGAGACCATCCGCTCGCGCTCGGCCACCGGGGTGCCGCCGTGCAGGAGCTGGTGGGAGACGCCGGCCGCCGACCAGTGCTCCGAGAGCAGCCGAGCCATCGCGACGTACTGCGTGAAGATCAGCACCGCCCCCGACTCCGCGATCACGGTCGAGACGAGCTCGTCGAGGATGTCGATCTTCTGCGACCGGCCGGCGATCCGGCCGCCGTCCTGCTTCAAGCTCCCCTGTTTCAAGAACTGCGCCGGGTGGTTGCAGATCTGCTTGAGCCCGGTGAGCAGGCTGAGCACGAGCCCGCGGCGCTGCGGGTCGTCGGCCTCGAGCCGCTCGATCCGCGCCATCGCGTCGCGCACGTACGCCTCGTAGAGCACCGTCTGCTCCCGCGTGAGCGACAGCAGATGATCGGTCTCGGTCTTGGGTGGCAGCTCGGGCGCCACTCCGGGGTCCGACTTGCGCCGCCGCAGCAGGAACGGACCGACCAGCGCCGCGAACTCCTTCGCCTTGTCGACGTCCGCGCCGGCCTCGATCTGGCTCGCCCAGGCCCGGCGGAACGCCAGCCGGCTGCCCAGCAGACCCGGCACGCACCAGTCGAGCAGCGCCCACAGCTCGGTGAGGTTGTTCTCCACCGGGGTGCCGGTCAGGGCCACCCGGGCGTGCGACGGGATCTCGCGCAGAGCCTTCGCGGTCGCCGACGCGGCGTTCTTCACGTGCTGTGCCTCGTCGGCGACGACCAGCCCCCAGGAGACCGACCCGAGCAGACCGGCGTCACGCCGCATCGTCCCGTACGTCGTCAGCACCATGCCGCTCGCACCGTCGAGGTCGCGCTCGGCGCCATGATGGCGCCGCACCTCGACCCCGGGCGCGAACCTCGCCAGCTCGGCCTCCCAGTTGCCGAGCAGGCTGGCCGGACACACGACCAGGGTGGGCCCGGAATGCTCCTTCTGGCGATGCAGGTGGAGCGCGATCGTCATCAACGTCTTGCCGAGGCCCATGTCGTCGGCCAGGCACCCGCCGAGGCCGAGCGAGGTGATCCCGGCCAGCCAGGTCAGGCCCTCGACCTGATAGCCCCGCAGCGTCGCCTGCAGGTCGGCCGGCACCTCGACGGCCGGCCCCGAGGTCGCCTCGAGCACCTGGTCGCGCAGCTTGCCGATCGACGCACCGACGATCACCTTCTCGCCCGGCGCGGCCTCGGCGACCTCCGCAGGAACCTGCCCGGTCAGCGCGACCGCCAGCGCCTCGCCGCCACTGATCCGCTTGAGCAGCCGCTTGCGCGCCCGGCGCAGCACCGAGGGATGCACGACCGCCCACGACCCGCGCAGCCGGAGCACCGGCCCGGCGGCGCTCGCCAGCGCGTCCATCTCGGCGGCATCGAGCGGCTCGCCACCGAGCGCCATCTGCCACTGGAAGGCGAAGAGCCCCTTCTCTCCCAGCGGCGACTCGCGCATCAGGTCTTCGCGCGCATCGGTCGACGACGACGGCACCCGGTCGACCGCGACCGACGTCGTCAGGTCGCGGGAGAGCGATCGCGGCCACAGCACGTCGACGCCACGCTCCTTGAGCCACTCGACGCCGTCTTCGAGAAGACCCACGACCTCGTCGCTCGTGAGGGTCAGCCCCGACGGCACCGGCAGGTCGAGGAGCCGGTCGAGCACCGGCCACGCCTCGGCAGCACCACGCAAGGCCACCTGCGCGTGGGTGCGCGCCCGCGGGCCGAACCCGTGGTCGTCGGCTTCGTCCCACAGCCGGTCGGCGTCGGCCACATGCAGCGGATCGGCCTCGTCGTGCACCTGCGGCACCAACGTCAACGCCCCCGCGAGCAGATCCTCTTCAGGCGCCTCGACCCGCAGCGAGAGCCGCACCAGCGACGGCAGCGCGGCCGTGACCGGCCCCTCGTCGGTGCGATAGCGCGACAACCGGGTCTGCAACGACTCCCGGAACGCGCCCGCGCCGTCGGCCTTCGGCGCCGAGGTCGGCACCGCGTCAGCCACCGCCGCCACGATCTCCCGCACCAGCAGCTCGGCGGCCTCCGCATCGAGGTCGTCATAGGCACGCGACTCCGCCAGCAGCCGCACCCGCTCCTCGTCGTCGGGCGCATAGCGCACCGCCCACGAGCCGCCGTCGGGCTCGAGCTGTCCGGCAGCGACGAACCGGAGCCCGAGATGCGCTGCCGACGCGACCAGAGCGACCGAGGGATGCAGCTCGGTGGCGGCGTACGCCTTCTTGAGCACCGGCAGCGCCGCCCGCATCGGCAACGACACCGATCGCCGCGAGTCGACGAACTCCACCGTCGACTCGCGCGGCGGCTGCGCGAGCCGAAAGACCGCGCGACCGGCGACGGGGACGAAGGACATGCCACGACCGTAGCCGCCGCCACCGACATCGGAGTCTTCGAAGATCTCTCATCCTGCAGGATGAGGGAGCCGACCGCAGAGGCTGAGGCGCAGCGTCTCCGGCGCTGCGACGGTGGCAGACATGACCGAGACCACCCGCCCACGCGCCATTCTGCCTCCCGGACAGCGCGCCATCGACTTCTTCCCGCGCTTCGGGAGACGTATCGACCAGCCCCCGCCGACCGTGCCCGCACATCCGACCGTGACCTTCGGCGGAGCTGTCGCGCCACCGATCGAGGTGCCCGTGGACGACCTCGTCGGCGCCGACCGTCGCGTGCTCGACGCCGACTTCCACTGCGTCGCCGGCTGGTCGGTGACCGGCCTTCGTTGGGAGGGCGTCGCCTTCGCCGACGTCTATCGGCGGTACGTCGCGCCGGCCCTCCCGCCGGGCACGACCGTGACTCACCTGATGGTCCGCGGCCTCGACGGCGAGCACTTCTTGGCCCTCCTGGACGACCTCCTGTCCGACGACGTGTTCCTCGCCGACCGGCTCGACGGCCGCCCGCTCGACGGCACCCACGGCGCGCCGCTGCGGCTGGTCAACCCGGCGCAGTACGGCTACGCCAACATCAAGCACGTGTGCCGTGTCGACGCGCTGGCGGGCGCCCCGGCGGCAGGCCCGGCGTCGCTGCTCGAACGACTGCTGCAGTCGCACCCGCGGGCGCGTGTCTGGGAAGAGGAACGCCACGGCACCGTGCCCGGCCGGCTGGTCCGTCCGATCTACCGAGCGATCAAGACGGTCCTGCTCGCCAAGGCCGGTCGCGGTGAGTGAGTCAGGTCACCAGTCGATTGCAGATAACAACTAGGCTCATTAACAACTCACACGTAGGCTGTCAACCCGTGACAGAAACTTCTGCCAAGCCTGAGAAGGCGCCCGACGAGCACCTCGACAAGAGTGTGCTGATCGTCGCAGGTGTCGTCGTGCTCGGATCGATCATGTCGATCCTCGATATCACCGTCGTCTCCGTCGCCCTGGAGACCTTCCAGCGCGAGTTCAGCGCCACCTCCGCCGAGGTCGCCTGGACGATGACGGGCTACACCCTCGCCCTGGCGACCGTGATCCCGCTGACCGGTTGGGCCGCCGACCGGTTCGGCACCAAACGTCTCTACATGACCGCGATCGTGCTCTTCGCGCTCGGCTCGGCGCTGTGCGCGCTGGCCACCACGCTGCCGATGCTCGTCGGTTTCCGAGTGGTCCAGGGCCTCGGTGGCGGCATGCTGATGCCGCTCGGCATGACGATCCTGACCCGCGCCGCCGGGCCCGAGCGGGTCGGCCGCGTGATGGCGATCCTGGGCGTGCCGATGCTGCTCGGCCCGATCCTCGGCCCCATCATCGGGGGCGCTCTGATCGACTCCGCCTCCTGGCACTGGATCTTCCTGATCAACATCCCGCTCGGCGTCATCGCCCTGGCGTACGCCTGGCGGGCGCTGCCGAAGGATCACGTCGAGCCGTCGCAGTCCTTCGACTTCCTCGGCATGGTGCTGCTCTCGCCGGGTCTGGCGCTGTTCCTCTACGGCGTCTCCTCGATCCCCGAGGCCGGCACGATCCTCGACACCAAGGTGCTCTCGTTCATGGTCGCGGGGCTTCTGCTGATCGCGGCCTTCATCCCGTGGGCGCTCTCGGCTCGCAACGACCACCCGCTGATCGACGTACGCCTCTTCGGCAACCGCGAGCTCACCGTCGCCGTGATCACTCTGGCGATCTTCGCGATGGCGTTCTTCGGCGCCTCGCTGCTGTTCCCGCTCTACTACCAGCAGGTGCGCGGCCAGGACGCTCTTCACGCCGGTCTGCTGATGGCTCCGCAGGGCCTCGGCGCGATGGTGACGATGCCGCTGGCCGGCATGCTCGCCGACCGCACCGGCCCGGGCAAGATCGTGCTCAGCGGTCTGACCACGATCGCCGTCGGCATGTTCATGTTCTCGCGGCTCGACGAGGCGACGCCCTACTGGTATCTCCTCGTGTCGCTGTTCATCATGGGCCTCGGCATGGGCGCCACGATGATGCCGACCTTCGCCGCCGCTCAGGCGACGCTGCGCGAGCACACGATCGCGCGCGGCACGACGCTGGTGAACATCGTCCAGCAGGTCGCTGCCTCCGCCGGCACCGCGCTCTTCTCGGTGCTGCTCACCAACGCGCTCTCGGGCAAGGAGTCGGTCTCCGCGGCCGGTGACCTCGCCGGAAAGCTGGGGGTCACCCAGGACGGTCTGCAGAAGTTCATGTCCGACCCGGCCAACCAGCAGAAGGTCGGCGAGGCCGCAGCATCGCTGGGTCTCGACCCGGCCAAGCTGCCCGAGCTGTTCAAGGCGATCCCGGTGGAGATGGCCGAAGCCTTCTCCTCCATCTTCGTCGTCGCCGCGATCCTCGTGCTCGTCACGCTCATCCCCGCCTGGTTCCTGCCCAAGAGCAAGGCCGAGCACGGCGCCGCCGCACCCACGGTGCTCCACTGAGAGTCTCCAGAAGTACGCAGGGCCGGGCTGCCGTTGGCAGCCCGGCCCTTGCCGTACTCCTCGTCTTCGCCTTCGTCTTCGTCGCTGCCGGCTGTGGCTCACCGTCGGTGGCTCTTCCACCGACCGATGGCACCTTCGACTACCAGCTCGGCGCCACTGCTGACCGCCTGGCCGATGGCACGCCTCTCGACGTCGTCGTACGCGACGCCACCGCCGCACCCCTCGAGGACGCCTACAACGTCTGCTACGTCAACGGCTTCCAGACCCAGCCCGGCTCCGACTGGTCCTCCCGGTCGTCGGCGCTGCTGCACGACGCCTCCGGAGAGCCCGTACGCGACCCCGACTGGCCCGACGAGATCGTCCTCGACCCGTCGACCGCGTCTGCCCGGGAGACGATCCTCGAGGTCGTCGGCCCGATCATCGAAGGATGTGCCGACGACGGCTTCGACGCCGTCGAGATCGACAACCTCGACACCTGGACCCGCTTCGACGCCATCTCTCGCGACGGCGCCTTCGCCCTGGCGTCGGAGTACGTCTCCACAGCCCACGACCTCGGCCTCGCCATCGCCCAGAAGAACGCCGCCGAAGCCGCGCAGGCCGCCCACGACGACCTCGGCTTCGACTTCGCCGTCGTCGAGGAATGCGGCGCCTACGCCGAGTGCTCGTCATTCACCGACGTCTACGGCTCCCACGTGCTGCAAGTCGAGTATCCCGACTCACTCGACGACGCCGGCCTCTCCTTCTCCGACGTCTGCGCCGACCCCGCTCGTGCTCCGCTCACCGTCCTTCGCGATCGAGACCTCGTGGGGCAGGGCGACGCTGCGTACGTCTTCGACAGGTGCTGAACGGCGAAGCATCCGAATTCAGAGATCGCAAACACCTGCAAACGTGGTTACATGGCGCCATGAAAAGTAAACGCGCCATCTCGGGCGCATTCGCGGGCGCGGCTCTTCTTCTCATCACTGCATGCTCAGCCTCAGTAAGCGCAGGCAAGTCCATGGACGAGAAGGATGTCGAGAAGACACTCTCTGACGCGCTGACGAAAGAAACCGGCACCAAACCCGACAAGATCGACTGCCCCGGCGACCTCAAGGGCAAGATCGACACCAAGATGACGTGCACGCTGACCAGCGACACCGGCGAACACGACGTCGCCTTGACGGTCACGAAGGTGGACGGCCTCGACATCCGTTTCCACTACGAGCTCGCAGATCCGACGAACGATGAGACAGCGTCCGGTCCGACCCTGGACAAGGCCCAGGTCGAGCAGAAGGTCTCGGGCATGCTCGAGAAGCAGGTTGGGCAGCGCCCCGACAAGATCGAATGCCCTGGAGACCTCCCCGCCAAGGTCGGAGCCTCGCTGGAGTGCACGCTCACCGCCGGCGCCGACGAGTTGGGCGTCACAGCCACTGTCACCGAGGTCGAGGACTCCACGGTCAACTTCCACATCGAGGTCGACGACCAGGTTGGGTGATGGCGTGACGCCGCAGCAAGGACCGCCGCCGGCCGCGTACCCGCTCTACGACCGGGCGAAGCGGGCTACCGAAGGCTCGCCATACACCGTTACGCCCACCTCAAGAGGTTTCGACGTCTCGCTCGATCTGGTCAACGCGAAGTGGTACGGCCTGTTCAACAAATCAGGAGTGACCGCGTCGTTTGTTCACCACGTCTCTGCGGACGCGAACGGCACCTACCGAATCCTCGACGACAAGGTCACCTTCACGTGGAGCGCAGGTATCCCTACCCAGTTCCGCTACACCCGCGTGCAGGGTCGGATCTACAGCGTCGGCTTCGAGAAGTCTTGGGGCATCACCGAGGGCGGAGATCTCGGCCAGATCACCGACTACAAGTTCAGCTCCGAAGAGGGCCGCGCGTTCATCAAGGTCGCAGCCAAAGCACTCGGCATGAGGGAGAAGATGCCCGCCGCGGCGGTCATCGCGTTGGGCTTTGCCCTCCTCGGCGGGCTAGGAGCGATGCTCACCCTGATTGTGCTCGGCGTCAGGCTGCTGGCCAGCTAGATTGACCAATATGGCCACGCCACTCTCGGAACTTCTACCGCAGATCGTCACGCTGAACGTCCCGGATCAGCCCTTCAGCTACTTCGCCCAGGGCGATCAGATCATCGGCTGGTGGGACATCGCCAAAGTCACCAGCCTGTATCCGACGCAAGTCACACATGCCGACGAGTCCTACCGGCTCACCGTCACCCTCGACGAGCGCAACGGAACCTTCGACTACAACGACTTCCGCCGGTCATCCAACTGGAAGGCCGGGGCCACGAGCGATGGCTTCAAGATCGGCGGCGAGATGGAGTGGCACTCCGGCCAGCGCACCGAGAAGTCCTGGACGTTCCAGCTCGGCGGACTCAATCGCTCCTCCGTCGGCGGGAGCGAGCCTGAGGTCGGCACCGGGCCCGTCGTCTACTCCTTCGAGACCAGCCGTATCAAGGAGCCGCTGTTCGGCTGGCTGCAGTCGCACGGGTGGCAGCACAAGGGAGTTCTCGGCAAGTTCTTCGCACGCTGACCAACCACCTGCACCGGAAGCAGTCGGTGCCTCGATCGCGTCAGGCATGTGGAATCTTTATGTTTAGAAACCCAGTGTGCGGGGTATGAGGTCCACAACGACCGGTCCACCAATCTCGGGCCGCTACATCTTGAGGGGACATATGGCCAGCGACATCGCAGTGATACCGAAGGACCTACGCCAGTCGGCTCGCAACATGGACTCGGCGGCTGACGACGTGGCCAGCGCCAACCCAGCTGACCACGTCTCGAAGATCTCGACCGCAATGAGCGGCAGCGTGAGCGCGGGCAAGGTTCCTGCCCTCAAGGCGAAACTCGAGTGGCGGTTTACGAACTGGCCGAAGTCGGCGCGGGCCTACCACGATGCACTGATCGCCGCCGCCGACGACTATGAGACGACCGATCACTCATCAGCAGAAGAGGGCCGACGGCAGCAGATGTGCGTCCGGTCTACCAACTAGGAGTCACGACATGGTCAGCATCGCCGAACTCCTCGACTGGAAGCCCGAGTCACTGGGCGACCTCGCAGATCAATTGTTCTCATCTCGCCGCAATCTCGTTCGTCTACAAGATGAGATCGACACAGGCAAGCCGCCAGTCACCTGGCAGGCCCCCGCAACCGAATCGGCCAACAAAAGCTACGGAGACCTCAAGCAGCGCCTCGCAGACTACGCCGCTCAGGTATCTGACCTCGCCGTAAGCGTGGAGGAGACAGAGAATGAGGTCAAGGCAGCCAAGCGTCAACTCCAGGATGCGTTGAATCAAGCGAGTGGCGAAGGCTTCACCGTAAACCACGCAACAGGCGAGATCACAGCGCCCGAGATCAAGGCCAAGGAATTTCCTGACGACGACGCCGCGCAGACCAAAGAGAACGCTCGAGTTGCGAAAGCGGACGGCGAGCAGGACCGCAAGGTGCGCGACATCAAGAACCTCATCGAGGAGGCACTCGAGCGCGCCGAGTGGGCGGACGTCGGCCTGGCAAAGGCGATGGACGCATCGGCGGACTACGACACAAGGGCCAAGGAAGGAAGCACCTTGGCCGACGCCATCGTGCAACTGCCACCATCGTTGGAAAAGCTGAGCGACAAGGAGATCGCGGAGAAACTCGGCGGCGAGATCGCACTCGAGACGATCAGCGCCTACTTGAACGCTGAAGTCGAACTCGCGACATGGGAGGTCGAAGGAGCTGCGAAGGCAGAGTACAAGGTGATGGCAGATGGAACCGTCAGGATGCTCCTTCACCTAGAAGCGGGACTTGGACGTGAAGTCAGCGTTGGCGGAGCAGAGGCTGATGTTTCGGGTGGTGGAACCACAGACCTCGATCTGGCGTTCAAGTCTCCGGAAGAGGCGCAGAAGTTTCTCGACAATCTGGACGACAAAGCGTTCGATCTCAAGTGGTACGAGTATGGAAATGCGCCAGCGGCCGTCGCGACGAACGTTGCGGACTACATACAGGAGCAGGACATCAGGTCCTTCAAGACTGGGATCTACGGCAAGGCCAGTGCTGAGTTCGATGCACCGTGGGCACGAGGAGAGGCCGAGGGACGAGTCGACGGATACTACGACTGGAAGAACGAAGAGTTCGGGGTCAAAGTGTCCACGAAGGTGGAAGCGGAACTAGGTTCAAAGGATTCCGGGTACGGTGCAGGTGCAGAATTCGCCGGCGAGGTAAAGGTAAGCAATAAGGGCGGCGAGCACGGAAACATCAAGGAATTCAACATGGCTGGAAAGCTCAGCGGAACGGTGGCCAACGAAAAACTAGGTATTGACCTTCCTGCCACAAGTTCCGGCGCCGGCGTCGACGTGGAACTCAAGATGGACGACAAGAACCTCATGTGGAATGACATGCAGGAGGCTATCAAGAGCGGCGACATGGGACGCGCGACCGACATCGCTATGGATCACGGGCAAGTCGTTGTACGCCAGACGACAACTGAGCAGATCGCATCCGAAGAGCACAATGTCGACATCAAGGTCGCCGAGGTCGAAGTCGAGGCGGGGGCAAGCGCGGAGAGCGCAGATAATGTGTGGGTTCGCGAAGCAAACGGGCGCGGTTTCGAGCACTACGATCCCACCGATCGACCGTGACAACGCACCTACACCTGGAGGCAAAGATGTCCGAGACAGAGGCGCAGTTCACCTCATATCGAGTCGGTCCTGTGAAGCTTCAAGCTCCACACCTCGAAGTTCGTCATACCCGAGGGGAACACGGAGAAATGTGGCAGTGGATCGGGAGCGGCGATGACCTGATCAGTCTGATCGTGGCAGTCAGACGAACTCGACTAGGGTCTGCAACCGGGGCCAGACAACACCTAAAGGCCGAGCTGGACCGACTCGAGCTCGGCCTCGACGTCGAGCACGGGACCGAGCAGCACACTGTTGACCCATCCCCTGTCCCCGGCGCATCCGCCGAAGCAGCCGGGGTAGTGTCAGGCGTACGCGATGGCGTGAAGGTGCGCGACGTCGTCGTTGTGGCAACTGACCACACCTATATGCACTTGATTCACATCATGACCCCGAACACAACCCGAGGAATGAAGGTCGCAGATACGGTGAGTTCCTCCGTGGAGATCTTTCCCTGGAAAGGAAGCGAATGAAGGGCTGCCTGCTCGTCGCTGGAATATTCGTTGGAGCGATTGCACTATTCGGAGGAATTTTGTGGTTCCTTCTTTCTAGCTCCGAAGACCAGGATTTCCTATCTGAGCAGCACTCGGCGAAGGTTATCAGCGCCAAACCACGAGCTGATCGATACGACGTGGTCTACAGTTTTCGCGCCAATGGGACGAATTATTACGGAACCGAGTGGTTCTACAAGAAGCATTGGGACCCAAACGATGGCCTATACGTTTGTGTCGACCCCGATTCACCTAGGACTCATGCTCCAACTATTTCGGCGACATGCGGACAGACGAGCGTTGGCGGAACAACTCGTGAGGCGGACCTTGACATCCCAACCGACTGACTCAGCAAGACGACAGCGTGTCCTTCGAGACCTTGTGGAAGCGAGAACATGAATCGCACAGCCCAATCCTTAACGACCGTAGTGGTCATCGCTCTAGCAACTGCGCTCACAACTGGGTGCGGCGGCGAGGAGAAGAACGACTCGAGCGGCGAAACTGCCGCACCGGCCAAGCCAATTCCGGCCGATGCTGAGACTCTGATCTTGGAGACCGCCGAGCTCCTGCTCAGCAAGCCGGACTTTCCGGCGGCATGCAAGAATATCTCCGAGAGTCGCCGGCCTGATAACTGCGCCGAAGACGTACGCGCCATGGTGCAGGAGCACATGATGGACGAGGGTCTCCCGTTTGACGCGGACGATATCGGTGGCCCACGAGAAGGATTGTCCGAGTGCATTCTCGAGTATGGCGACGGAACGATGCCTCTGTTCGGCTCTGTGACCGTGATCTTCACCGAGAGGGGATGGGAGATCGACGACATCGACTCACTGATCACTCTTAAGGGAAACGCCGCAAGTCCCGCTGAGTATGAGTGCCCAGCATGAAAACCATGTAGGCGAACCGGACTTTTAGTCCCCAGCTCGAGTTGCGGATCTATCTACTCGTCGCTCTCTTTCGCTCGGCGCTTCCATTCGTCGCCGATAACCGTGGGAGTGGCCTTGTAGTTGGGGTCGGTCCAGTCGTCGGTGTAGTCGGCCTGCCAGTCCTGGCTCTGGCCGTTCTGCTTGTCGTCCTTCTTCCGGCCGCCGCGGCCACCTGCGGCGCCTGCACGACCGGCCCGGCTGCCTGCGCCCGCGGGGCCGCCTCGCGCGCCACGCCCACCGGCACCTGTTCCAGCACCACGTGCGCCAGCGCCAGCGGCACGCGAGCCCGCTCCTCGAGCACCAGCGCCGGCCGCACGGCCAGCTGCGCCGGAGGAACCCGCGCGTGCACCGGCAGCGACCGCCTTCGCCGCCGCCGACCGAGACGCAGCGGACCTCGATGCGGCTCCGGCGGTTGCTGCCCTCGCTGCTCCGCCGCCGAACTTGCTCGCGACCGCCTTGGCGACACCGGCACCCAGCAACGCACCACCGCCGGCCACAGCTAGAGCGGACATGCCGCCGGCGCCGCCGGCGAGCGGTGCGAGGCCGTCAGCGGTCTCGACCATCGCGTACGACGTTGCTGGAGCGGCGCTGCCGTCAGCGTTGATCCACTGAGAGCCGTTCCACTCGGGCTTGTTCTCGGCCTCGTATTCCTTGATGTTCTCGCGCTCCCGCTCGAGGATCTCGTGGCCCATCCCGTCGGGATACAAGGTGCCGGAGTTGGTCTTCGCCATCCGTGCCTTTGACGCCTGGATCTGGCTGTAAGACCCGGGCTGCGATCCCGAGGTCCCTGCCGGAAGGGGCTGGGAATTCGTGCCGTCGTCGAACAGCGCCCGCACCTTCGGCTCGTCTTCACGTACGGCGTCGTCGACGTATCCGACGTGCGCGGCGGCTTCGGTCTCTGCGTGGGCGATCTTCGCCTCGTTGGCAGCGTGCTCTGCCCGCTTGGCCTTCAACAGCGCCGTATTGGCCTCGCCATCGACGCCGATGCCTTTCGTGGGGTAGTCCGCCGGGTCTGGGGCCGGGCCATGCGTCTGCGGTAGGTCAGCGGCCAACTCTGCATAGCGACTCCGCGCCGACGACAACGTGCCGCGGAAGTGCATCATCGCGGCGACGGCTTCCTTCAGTACGTCGCTCTTGTCGGTGGTCTTCTCGCCCGCCTCTTGCATCCCCCGACGCGCAGCCGGACCTGTCTGAGACGCTGAAGAGAAGCCGTCCTCGACCTTCTTGCCGTTGTCGTGTAGCGCGCGACCTGCACCCCTGAACCTTCCCTCGCCGGACTCCCATCTCCGGATGAGGTCGTCAAGGATCGCTGCGTCAGCACCATCGACATACGTCCGGAGCCGTTCCATCCATGGCCCACGTGCAGACATTTGGATCCTCCCGGGGAGTTTCGGGGGAAGCCCACCGCCTCCCCATACTGAGATTCTTTAACATCCTGCCCGGGTCGTCCAGGCATTCAGACCGACTGCCCTACAGTTTCGACCCATGAGAACCTCTCGGAGAGCTGCTATCGCAACCCTGGCCACTGCGATGGGACTCGCCGTCGCCGGGTGCGGAACCAACGACAGGCCCGAAACCAAGCCCACCTCCGGCGGCAGCACCGCCGAGTCGTCGCCCACTCCAACTAGACCGACCGTGCCAGCCGACTGGAAGGCCGCGTCTGCCAAGGTCGCACAGCTCCACGTCCCGCCGGCTTGGGGAATCGACTCCTACGCAGATCAGGCGCAGACGATGATCGCGCCCGAGAACAAGGTCGGACTATCGCCTGGTTCCGGCGAGATCATGGCCGATGCCTATGGAGCGGATGGCGACCTCGAGAAGGCAACCGAAGGTCTCGCAAAGCTGGTAAACCATCAGCTGAAGAAGGACTCCAGCCTCACCAAGCTTGAGCGCCTGCCTGACGAGACCATCAACGGAACGCTCTTCTACCACTTTCGTGCAGAGACCGAGTACGCCTGGCAGGACCACTACGGCACGGTTGCCCCGACTCGCGAACAGGTCACGGTCACGTGGCGGTTCAACAAGTCAGACATCGACCGGAAGGGTGCCGATGCGCTGATCGCGCCGATCATGGCGACGTACGAGGTGCTCTGACCCGGCGCTGAGCGAGGCTCAGATCGGCATGGTCTTTCCGGCCGCGGTGCCCTTGGAGTTGAACATCACCAGCGGGTTGCTCATCACCTGAAGTGCCTCGGCCATGGTCTTGGCGATCGCGGCCTGGCCCTCATCGGTCTCCATGATCTCGGTCTGCGCCTTCTCGGTGGCCTCGACCCACTTTCCGAGGCCCTGCACGGTGTCGTCCTGCGCCTTGATCAGATTCTCGTGAGCCAGAGAGACCGTCTGCGCCATCGACTGGCCCAACGCCGACCCACCGAACACCGCGGCCGCCGGCGAATCCCCCAGATCGAGGCTCTGCACGAGCTCCTTCTCGGCCAACAGATTCTGGTTGGCGTCGCGCAGCTTGTCGAAGTCAGCCCTGATCTCGTTCGTGTCACCCACGACGATCCTCCCGAACAGTCCGAAGGCACCCCCGTTGGATGCACGGTGCTAGTACATCACCCCCGCTGACTGTTTGTCAGCGGACAAGGGGTTGGCACCGGGCCGCCCAACGACCACCTCTCACACCGTGACCGGCAGAGAGGCGTAGCCGCGGAGGATGCGGGTGGGGCGGCGTAGGCCTGGGCCGGAGACGCGGAGGGTGGGGTAGCGCTCGTAGAGGAGGCGGAGGCCGACGCGGGCTTCGAGGCGGGCGAGGCTGGCGCCGAGGCAGAAGTGGGCGCCGGCGGAGAAGGAGAGGTGCTGGTCGGCGTTGGGGCGGGTGATGTCGTACGCATCGGGGTCGGTGAAGACCGACGGGTCGCGGTTGGCTCCGCCCAGGAGCACGGCGACGGCGGTGCCTCGAGCGACGTCCGCGCCGGCTACGCGGGTGGCGACGTAGGCCTGCCGGACGGTCGCCAGGACCGGCGGGGCCCAGCGCAGGGTCTCCTCGACGACGCCGTCGGCGAGCGACGGGTCATCGAGGAACAGCGCACGTTGAGACGGGTGGGCGTCCAGGGCGGCGACGGCGTTGCCGATCAGATTGACGGTGGTCTCGAAGCCGGCCGCCAACAGCAGCAGGCCGAGGGCGTGGAGCTCACGGTCGTCGAGGTCACCGGCGATCACCAGATCGCTGAGGAGGTCGTCGCCGGGTGCCGAGCGGAGGTGGCGTACGTGGCCCTCGAACCACTCGTGGAGCGATCTCATCCCCGACTCGACCTGCGAGTAGTCACGCCAGGAGAGGCCGGGGTCGAGGATGGCGGCGGCCTGGTCGCCCCAACGCAGGACGTCGGCCCGGTCCGACTCCGGCACGCCCAGCAGCTCGGCGATCACGGCGATCGGGAGCCTCGCGGCATACCCCTCGATGATGTCGACCGGCCCCCTGCGCGGATCGCGATCATCGAGGAGGTCGCCGGCCACCGCGGTGACCATCTCGGCCATCGAGCCGATCCGCCGGGCGGTGAACGCCTTCGAGACCTGCTTGCGATAGCGCGTGTGCAGCGGCGGGTCGACCGCGAGCAGCGACGGCGGGTCGACCGGCCCCAGGGCGTCGGGCGCACTCACCTTGCCGAGAAGCCACCGCAGCGCGATGGGCAGCTCGCCCTGGCCGTCGCCGACGCCGAAGTCGCTGCTGCGCAGGATCTCGTTGGCGACCGTGTAGGAGACCGTGCCCGCCATGAAGGGGTTGACGTGGATCGGGCCACGCTCCCGCAGACGGGCGTAGTCGGGCTCCTCGCGCGACCACATCATCTCGGCCAGCGGGTCACCGCGCCTCGACATGCCGCTCAGCACGGCACGGTTGAGGCCCTGGGAGAGAGCCCAGCGAGCGTACGACCGCGGCTTCTCGAGCACTGCCGCCTCACGCCGAGACATCGGCCAGCTCCTCGTCGCCGTGATCGACGGCCTGATCGAAGGCGTGAGCGTCGATCCAGTCCATCAGCGGAGCCAGCTCGGAGGTCAGATCGGCGAAGGCCTTCTCGTAGTCCTCCGGGGACAGCTCCGGGTCGAGCTGTGCCTGGAAACGGATCCGCCAGCGGTGGCGGAGAGCCTGGGCGAGGCGCTCGGGAGTGCCGAAGGCATCGGCGTGCGCAGGCGTCCAAGGCAGACGCCGGGGGAGGCCGGCACGCAGCTCGGCCTCGGCCTCGTTCAGCAGCCGGAAGCGCTCATGGGTCTGGGTCCACGTCATTGTGATCACCATCCTTTGCTGGGTGAGAACGACGCTAGGCCTCACGGCAGCCGCGCACATCGGACGCTGGCAGGCACCCGCGTTCCTACCCTGGTAGGAACGCACCCGCCTGCCACGGTCGGATGCGACCCCGATCACGCCTTCCTAGACTGAGGAGCATGAGTGTCCTGAGCCTGGCGCGCGGTGTGCGTGACTACATGGACGGACGCGTACGCAGCAAGGACCTCGACATTCCCTGGTGGGCGCCGCTGCTGTCGGCCGCCGGGATCGCCGCGGTGGTGGTCGTCGCGGTGCTGCAGCGGGAGGCGGCCGGGCCGTACGTGCTCGCCGGGATGCTCGTCGTCGTCCCGTCGGTGAGCATGTTCTTCATCCCCAACGACAGCGAATGGCTCAAGTACCACATGTGGGTGATCGACCTGGTGCCGACGCTGATCGGGTCGGCCTGGCTGATGTCGGAGCCGGCGACGGCGTTCTGGGGTCAGCACGACTTCGCGCCGGGAGTGCTCGTGCCGCTCACCCTCGAGATGGTCGTGCGGGAAGGATTCCGCACCGGCACCTTCTATGCGATCGTCTCGACGCTGGTGATGTGGGGGTTCGCCGCGGACTCACCGAGCGGCATCGGCATGCACCTGCTGCTGCTCGTCGTGGCCTGGATCCTCGGACTGCTGATCCTCGCCCAGATGCGCGCGCTGCGTGCCGAACGGCTCGCGCGGGAGCAGGAGCACTCGCGGGCCACCGAGGCCGAGCGCACCCGGATCGCGCGCGAGATCCACGACCTGGTCGGACACTCGCTGTCGATCACACTACTCCACCTGACCGCCGCGCGGCGCTCCGTCGCCGAAGGCGACGACCCGGACGAGACCGTTGCCGCGCTCACCGAGGCCGAGACCGTCGGCCGCCGTGCGATGGCTGAGATCCGGCGTACGATCGGCGTGCTCTCCGCTTCGGGGTCCGGAACCTCACCGCTGCCCACCGCCACCGATGTCATCCGGCTCGTGGAAGAGGGTCGCAGCGCGGGGCAGTCGATCACGTTCTCGACCACGGGAGATCTCTCCGAGGTCGACACCAGCATCGGTCTGGGTGTCTACCGGATCCTGCAGGAGTCGCTCGCCAACGCCATCCGGCACGCACCCGGGGCACCGGTCTCGGTCTCGCTGGCGGTCGACGAAGGCGTACGCCTCAGCGTGCGGAACCCGCTCGTCGGACCGCGTCGGAGCGCCGGCGAGGGGTCCGGGCTGGCCGGCATGGCCGCCCGCGCCGAGCAGCTCCGCGGCCGTCTCTCCGCCGGCGCCGACGACACCGACGGCTCGATGTGGAAGGTTGACCTGGTGATCCCACCGCACTGCCTCGTACGCAAGGCTCTCGCATGACCTCGGTCAACCCCGTCACGAGCAACGCAGCCTCCACGATCCGGGTGATCGTGGTCGACGACCAAGAGCTCGTACGCAGCGGCCTGCGGCGCATCCTCCGACGGCGCGACGGGCTGGAGATCGTCGCCGAGTGCGGCGACGGCTCCGAGGTCGTGGCGGCGCTCGAGGCACACCCCGCCGACGTCGTGGTCATGGATCTGCGGATGCGGGAGGTCGACGGGATCACCGCGACCGGTCTGCTGCGGGCGCTGCCCTCGGCGCCCCCGGTGCTGGTGCTCACCACGTTCGACGAGGACGAGCTCGTCTCGGGCGCCCTACGTGCCGGCGCGGCCGGCTTCATCCTCAAGGACTCGCCCGCCGAGGAGCTCGTCATGGCCGTACGCTCCGTCGCGCTCGGCGACGCCTGGCTCGACCCCGCCATCACCGGCCGGGTGCTCGCCACCTATCGCTCGTCCGCCGGCCCGTTGCCGACCCACCCCGAGGTCTCCGAGCTCACCGACCGTGAGCTCGAGGTGCTCCGCGGCCTCGCCTCCGGCTGGACCAACTCCGAGATCGCCGAACGCCTGGTCATCTCCGAGCTCACCGTGAAGTCCCACATCGGCCGCATCTTCGCCAAGCTCGACCTCCGCGACCGCGCCGCCGCCATCGTCTTCGCCTACGACCACGGCATCGTCCGCCCCGCCGAACACTGACCCCTTCCCGCCGAGAAGTCACTCGTGCAGGTCGAGGAGTCACGTCTGCAGGTCGAAGGGTCAGTTCTGCAGGTCGAGTGGGCACCGGGGTGACCTCTGGGTCTGCAGGAGTGACCTCTCGCGGGACGTACGTGACCCCTCGACCTGCAGGAATGACTTCTCGACGGGGAGGAATTCAGGTGGTGGTGGCGAGGACGAGGGGGTGGACGGCGGCGGCGCCGGCGTCGAGGAGGGCGCGGGCGGCGAGGGTGATGGTCCAGCCGGTGGCGACGCGGTCGTCGATGAGGAGCACGTCGGCGCCGGCCGGAAGGTCTGCGTGGAGGGCGAAACGGCGTCCGATCGACGCCACCCGCTGAGCGGAGTTGGAGGCACCCTGGCCGGGGCCGACGTCGGGGTCGACGATCGCCCAGGAGCCGAGGACGGGGATGCGGAGATAGCGGGAGAGGCCCTCGGCGAAGTCGCTGGTCAGCGTGGGCCGGGTCGCCGACTCGACGTAGACGATCCCGTTCACCTGCGGGCGCCAGTCGCCCAGCACCTCGACGACCGCCTTCACCAGCGGCACCGGGACCGGGCCGTCCTGAGGCGGTTCTCGGAAGAGCTCACGCAGCGCCTGGCCGTAGCCGAGGTCGGTGAGCCGCGCGACCCCGCGCCCCTCGAACGGGCCGGACTTGATCTTGCCCTTGAGGTCGATGCCGAGCCGATCGAGGCCGGTCGGCCACATCTTCTTCGGCTCGACGAGTACGCCGGGCCGCGAGAGCCGCGCCGACGCCTCCTCGACCGCGACCTCCGAGACCGACGACGTCACCTCGAAGCCACCACAGTTGTCGCACCGACCGCAGTCGACGGCACCCGGGTCGTCGAGCTGCTCGCGCAGGAACCGCATCCGGCACTCGGTGGTCGCGAGGTAGGCGAGCATGGCCTCCTGCTCGCGGCGCCGGGCCTCGGCGACCCGCGCATAACGCTCCGCGTCGTAGACCCAGGGCACCCCGGTCGACTCCCAGCCGCCGCCGACGCGGCGCGCGGCACCGTCGACATCGAGCACCTTGAGCATCTGCTCCAGGCGTGAACGAGACAGGTCGACGTAGGTCTCCAGCGCCTGCGTGGACAGCGGTCGGTCGGAGGAGGCGAGCACGTCGAGGGTCTGCCGCACCTGCTCCTCGCGGGGGAAGGCCAAGGAGGCGAAGTAGGCCCAGATGTCGCGGTCCTCGATGCCGGGGAGCAGCACCACGGACGCGTCCGAGGTGCCACGGCCGGCGCGGCCGACCTGCTGGTAGTAGGAGACCGGCGACGACGGCGCCCCCATGTTGACCACGAACCCGAGCGTCGCGTCGAAGCCCATGCCGAGCGCCGAGGTCGCCACCAGCGCCTTGATCTTCCCCGCGGCCAGCGACTCCTCGAGGTCGGACCGTTCGGCTGCCTCCGTGCGCCCGGAGTAAGCGGCCACGTCGTGCCCGCGCGAGCGCAGATAGTCGGCGATCTCCTCGGTGGCGGCCACGGTGAGGCAGTAGACGATGCCCGATCCGGGCTGCTCGGAGAGGTGGTCGGAGAGCCAGGCGAGCCGCTGCTCGGGCGTCTTCAGCGAGACCACACCGAGCCGCAACGACTCCCGGTCCAAGGAGCCGCGCAGCACCAGAACCCCCTCGCCCATCTGCTCGGCGACGTCGGCGGTGACCCGCTCGTTGGCGGTGGCGGTCGTCGCGAGCACCGGGATGCCCGCAGGCAGATCGGCCAGCAGCGTACGGATGCGGCGATAGTCGGGCCGGAAGTCGTGACCCCAGTCGGAGATGCAGTGGGCCTCGTCGACGACCAGCAGACCGCACTCGGCGGCGAGCCGCGGCAGCACCGCGTCGCGGAACTTCGGGTTGTTGAGCCGCTCCGGGGAGACCAGCAGAACGTCCACCTGACCTGCATGGATGGCTTCCTCTGTCGCCGCCCAGTCTTCGGGGTTGGTCGAGTTGATCGTGACCGCGCGGATGCCGGCCCGCTGCGCGGCCGCGATCTGGTTGCGCATCAGCGCGAGCAGCGGCGAGACGATCACCGTCGGCCCGAGCCCCGCCTCACGCAGCAGCAGCGTCGCCACGAAGTAGACCGCCGACTTGCCCCACCCGGTCTTCTGCACGACCAGCGCCCGACGACGATCCACGGCCAGAGCCGAGATCGCCGACCACTGGTCCTCGCGCAGAGCCGCATCCGAGCGCCCCACCAGAGCGCGCAGATGCGCCTCGGCACGAGAACGTACGTCGACAGCCGGATCAGTCATGCCCACAGGTCTATCAGGCACCACCCACAGGATTGCCCAGCCCCAGCCGCGGCCAGTCGGAGAGATCCTCGAGCAGCTGCCGGTCGTGGGTGCGACGAGCACCGGAGGGCACGAGATAAAAGGTGCCGAGCCGGCGCTGTTGGTCCTCCCCCACGGGGACCCGCAGAACCGGCTCGACCTCACCAGTATGCGTCCAACGACCATGCGCGCATAACCACACGCGCGAATTCGTACTTTAGTTACCAGATACGACCGACGACGCCCTCACTGTGGGTGAGGGCGCCGCCGGGTGGGGGTGTTCAGTTATGCCTGGATGGTCAGCCCACCGAGACCGCGGACCACGCCGCCTCGACGGCCGTGACCTCGGGGCTGGAGGCACCGTAGAGGTCGGAGGCCGCCTGCACCGTCGCGTCACGAGCACCGGCGTAGTCGGTGGTCGAGGTGAAGTAGGTGGAGTTGGCCCGGAACCAGATCTGCTCGGCCTTGTCACGACCGATGCCCTCGATGGTGGAGTCGTCGCAGGTGGTGCTGTTGTGCTCGACGCCACCGATCGTCTTCGAACCCGAGCCCTCGGAGAGCAGGTAGAAGAAGTGGTTGCCGACGCCGCTGGAGTAGTGGACGTCGAGGTCACCGGTCGAGGAGTCCCAGCAGTTGACCGAGTTGCCGTCGAAGGACGGGTTGTCCATCCGGCGCAGCGGGTCGCCGCCGTCGAGGATGAACGCCTCACCGATCAGGTAGTCGCCCGGGTCCTCGGAGTTGTCGGCGTAGAACTCGACCGACGTGCCGAAGATGTCCGAGGTCGACTCGTTGAGGCCACCGGACTCACCGGAGTACTCCAGGCCCGAGGTGTGCTCGGTGACGCCGTGGGTCATCTCGTGGCCAGCGACGTCGAGCGAGACGAGCGGGCCGTAGCCGACACCGTCACCATCGCCGTACGTCATCTTCTCGCCGTCCCAGAAGGCGTTGACGTAGTCGTTGCCGTAGTGGACGCGGTTGTAGGAGCCCGAGCCGTCACCGAAGATGCCGTCGCGGCCGTGGACGTTCTTGTAGTAGTCCCAGGTGACGTTGGTGCCGAACTGCGCGTCGGCAGCGGCGGTCGCCCGGTCGTCGTTGGTGCCGTTGCCGAAGGTGGTGGTCGGGCTGGTGACCACGTCGCCCGCCATGCACCCGACGCTCAGGATCGTGCACAGCACGCTGTCCTCGGCGTTGTTCATGTCGGTCGTGTAGGTGCCGCCACGGGTCTCGTCGCGCAGCTCGTACGACGATCCGTTCTGCGTCACCTGCAGCGGGACCGTGCCCGAGTAGAGGGTCTGGCCCTCACCGTCGATCGTGTGGATGCCCTCGACGCGGCGCAGCACCTTGCCGGTGGCGGCGTCGACGTAGGTCGACAGCCTCGAGGGGGTGCCGTCGGCCTGGACGCCGGTCGTGTGGACGCGCCAGGTCAGCGCCGGGGTGGCGTCGGTGGCGTCGATGACGAGCTCGGCGGCCTTGCGCTTGTCGGCCTTCAGGTCGGAGATCGTGTCGGTGACCTTGTCGACCACCAGCGCGGCCTGGGTGGCCGCGGTGTTGGTGACGGCCGGCTTCACCGAGAGGTCGAGCATCTTGCTCAGACCCTGCGAGACCGAGGTGACGTTGCCGGCCTTGCTCTGGTGGGAGACCAGGTCGCCGCCGACGACCTCGAGGCCCTTGTACGTCCGGTTCATCCGGACGTGCGTGGCGCCGTTGGCGTCCTTGAGCGTGACGACCGGCTCCAGCTCCTGGTCGGCGCCGACCTTCCACGTCGACGGCTTGCTCGTCAATGCGCTGACGGCCTTCTCGGCGATCGACTTGTCCTTGACGACCTTCTGCGCGGAGAGGGACGTCGGCGTGATGCTCTCCGGCGACGCTGCTCCAGCAGGGTTCCCGAAAGCGGTCAAGAAAGCGGTTCCAGCAACGGCGGCGGCGGTGGTCGCCCCTGCCACTCGGACGAATCTGCGCATGGGGGTTTCTCCTCGAGATGTGGGGACCGGGATTGGACGGGATCCTTCCACCGGAATCGCATCTGCGAGGGAACAATTTCCTGCATTGCAGGTCTATGAAGCGCGCATCCCGCGTAACTCCGTTACGCCGTTATCAAAGATTAACCAAACGCGCCCCCGGGTATGTCACCAGATGCGCACGCGATCCTCCTGATCGAGCCAGAGTCCGTCACCCGGAGCCGTGCCGAAAACCTCGTGGAACTCGTCGAGGTTGCGCGCGATGTTGGCGCGGAACTCCGGCGGGCTGTGCGGGTCGATCGTGAGGAACTGCTGCGCCTGCTCCTTGCGCCGCACCGTACGCCACACGTAGGCCCAGTTGAGGAAGAGCCGCTGCCGGTCGCCGACCCCGGCCGAACCGCCGGTCGCGAGCATGTAGGCGGTGTGGGCGATCGTCAGGCCGCCCAGGTCGCCGATGTTCTCGCCGACGGTCAGCGCGCCGTTGACGAGCTCGCCCGGCAGGTCGCGCGGAGACAGCTGGGAGTACTGCTCGATCAGCGCCTTCGTCTTCACCTCGAAGGCCGCCTTGTCCTGCGGCGTCCACCAGTCGTGCATGTTGCCGTCGCCGTCGAACTGCGCACCCTGGTCGTCGAACCCGTGACCGACCTCGTGGCCGATCACGGCGCCGATGCCGCCGTAGTTCTCCGCCGGGTGGGCGTCGAGCGCGAAGAACGGGCGCTGCAGGATGCCGGCCGGGAAGCAGATCTCGTTGGTGCCCGGGTTGTAGTAGGCGTTGACCGTCTGCGGCAGCATGAACCACTCGTCGCGGTCGACCGGTCCACCGAGCTTGTCGAGCTGCCGGTCGGTCTCGAAGATCGAGGCTGCCGAGACGTTGCCGATCAGGTCGTCCTTGCTGATCTGCAACGCCGAGTAGTCACGCCACTCGTCGGGGTAGCCGATCTTCGGCGTGAACTTGTCGAGCTTCTCGTAGGCCCGCTCCTTGGTCTCCTCACCCATCCAGTCGAGCTCGGAGATCGACTTGCGGTAGGCCTCCAGGAGGTTGCGGACCAGGTCGACCATCTCCGCTTTCGCCTCGGGCGGGAAGTGGCGCGCGGCGTACTCCTTGCCGACGGCCTCACCGATCGCGCCCTCCACGATCGAGACACCACGCTTCCAGCGTTCGCGCAGCTCGGGGGTGCCGTTGAGGGTGCGGCCGTAGAAGTCGAAGTTGGTCTCGACGAAGTCGTCGGTCAGGTAGGGCGCCGCCCAGCGCAGGACGTGGAAGTAGAGCCACAGCTTCCAGTCGTCGATGTCGACCTCGCCCAGCACCGTGGAGAGGTGCGTGAAGAACGACGGCTGCCGCACGACCACCTCACCGAGCACGGCCTCGGTGGCCAGCTTGGAGCCGGACAGGTTGCGTACGTAGGCGTCCCAGTCGAAGTTGGGGGCCAGCTCGCGCAGCTCGGCGAGGCTCAGCAGGTTGTAGGTCTTCTGCTTGTCGCGGGTCTCCTCGCGCGCCCAGTGGCCCTCGGCCAGGCGGGTGTCGATCCGGATGACAGTCTCGGCGGCCGCGCGCGGGTCGGGGTGCTCGGCGAGCTCGTAGAGCTTGGTCAGGTAGTCGGCGTACTTGCCCAGCACCTCGGCGAACTTCTCGTCGAAGTAGTAGTCCTTGTCAGGCAGCCCGAGCCCGCCCTGGAGCAGGTTGAAGATGTAGCGGTCGGACTGCTTGTCGTCGTTGTCGATGTAACCACCGAACAGCCCATGGCCACCGATCCGCTCGATCTCGCCGAGGAAGGCCGCCAGGTCGTCGGTGTCGCGGAGCCCGTCGACCGCCGCCCGCAGCCCGTCAAGAGGGCGTACGCCGCGGGCCTTGACCCCCTCGACGTCCATGAAGCTCGCGAAGAGGTCGCCGATCTTCTGGGCGTCGCTGCCCGGCGCCCCACCCGAGGACGCGAGCTCCTCGATGATCGCGCGCACCTGCTGCTCGGCCTTGTCGGCCAGCATCACGAACGGCCCCCAGCTCGACCGGTCGGACGGAATCTCCACCTCCCGGAGCCAGGTGCCGTTGACGAACCCGAACAGGTCGTCCTGAGGCCGGATGCTGTCGTCCATGCCCGGGCGGGCGTCATCAAGGATCGTCACGTGCCCCAGCGTAGAGGCGGGGCCCCAAGAGGCCTCACAACAACCCCGCACGTGCGGCGAAGTTGCACCACATTGGGCAGGATCCTGCGCGAGATCACTGCACGTGCACGGTTCTTGCCCTCAGGTCATGACCAGCCGGGAAAGTGGGCGCGCCAGGCGTCGGAGAGCGTCGACGGTACGCCGGGCTCGCCGCGAAGCCGCAGAGCTCGGTGGATCCGCTCCAGGGTCCTGCCAGGTGACTTGTAGATGTCCTTCGCTACGAAGACCATGATGCGCCACTGGTCGTCGTCGATCGCTTCACGCCGCTCGAGGTCCGCCTCCCACTGCTCGACGCGCTCGACGTGCTGGCGGCCGTCGTACTCGAGGATCGTTCTGGACCTGCGGTAGGAGAGGTCGTACTTTCGCCGCTCGATCTCGTCGCCCACCAGCAGGTTGACCTCGGGCTCGGGAAGTCCGGCCAGGACGATCAGCAGCCGAAGACGGGTCTCCATCGGCGAGTCCACACCGTTGCGGACGTAGCCCGCAGCCGTACGCGCGAGCGCGGCACCGGGGCCGGAGGCGTCGGCGCAGAACTTCCGCAGTGTCTCCAGATCGACGAGCCCCTTGCGCACCAGGTGGTCGCCGACGATCACCAGGTCGACCAGCGTGAGCTGCGTGGCCAGCTCGACGAAGACCTGCTGCGGTGCGGAGACTCGCACACCTGACACTTCCTTGACCCAGCCTTTCTTGGTCAGGTGGCAGGCCACCTCCCTGCGACTGCGGCGCCGGCGCCGCTCGACAACGGTCACGTGCTCGCCCGGAAGCGGTGGGATCGGCAGGCCCAGCACCCTCGCGGCGGTCGCGTGACTCGCCCACGCCTTCTCGCCGAACGGCAGCAACGCCGCCTCGGCGATGAGAGCCGGCGTCGTCTCGACCGGCGCGGCGACGTAGATGCCGTGCAACAAGCGCTGGTAGGAAGGCGTACGCAGGTCCCTGATGTTCCCCCGCGCAGCGGCCGCCGCTCGGGTGAACGGCCGTGTCGGATCGAACGGGACGGAATCCGGATCCTCAGTCATACAGCTACCTTGTGCGCCTCGCGCCACGACGTCGCGCTCAAACGGGCAGCCAGTGGATATCTGAGGTTCGAAGCGAGCCTGTGGACGGTAAGTGGCCTGCTGCCGGCGGAAACTCTGGTGACCTCAGCGTGCGCCCCCGTCTAAGGTCGGGCGATGCCCGAGCTGAAGCGGATGCATGTCGACCATGCCTCGGCGGTCCTGGCCTTCGAACGGGCTGACCGCACCTACTTCGCTGCTTCGATCTCCGACCGTGGCGACGACTTCTTCGACCGATTCACCGACCGCTACAACGCCGCGCTGGCCGAGCAGGAGGCCGGCATCTGCGCCTTCTACCTGCTCGTCGACGAAGACGGTTCGGTGCTCGGCAGGTTCAACCTGTACGACCTGGAGGACGGCACCGCCAGACTCGGCTACCGGGTCGCGGAACGGGTCGCCGGCCGCGGCGTCGCGACCGAGAACGTCCGGAAGCTGTGCCGCATGGCGAGAGCGACACACGGTCTTCGCACATTGCGCGCGGCCACTTCCCAGGACAACGTGGCGTCCCAGAAAGTGCTGGTCAGGTCCGGTTTCGTCCCGGTAGGACCTGCCCGCCCGGCCGACCTCGGCGGCAAGTCAGGCACGTGGTACCGGTGCGACCTCCAGACATAGACCTGCACGGAATCACGCATGTGCGGGGTCCTGACGCCCACAGACCGCCCCGGTCCACCACTTCCCCGCAAATGCATGAAACGTGCAGCTGCACCCGGATCAGCCGGGTTTGACGATGCGGTTCATCTCGAAGTGCATGGGGTCGGTCCACTTCCAGTTGCCGCCCCAGGTGAAGCCCCAGCGCTCGAAGATGGCGACGACGGTGCGGTCCATCTCGCCGACGGTGCCGCGCTGGTTGCCGGCGGTGTTCATGTCGAGGGCGGTGCCGAAGGCGTGGTTGGAGAGCTGGGTGCTGTTGGCGATGAAGCGGGGGTAGTAGCAGCCGGCGTACTGCTTCGGGTCGATCGTCTTGGCGAGGCCACGGTCGACGACCTCCTGGAGCGCCGCGCGCAGCTGCGGGATCATCACCTTGTTGCAGGTCACCGAGCCGAGGATCGGCACCTGGGCAGTCACGATATGGGAGCTCACCCAGCTCGAGGCGGGGGTGATGGTGCCGTCGCCGTTGGCCCGGTAGGTGTAGTTGCCGACGGCCTCGGCGACGGTGCCGACGACGTTGGCCTGCTGCGGCGCGTTGGGGTCTAGGCCGGCGCGCGCGACGACGTCGAGGCGCTGCACGGACGCCTCGGAGCCGACGATCTTCTGGATCGGCTTGACGACCCGGTTGGGGGCGATGGCCGCGGTGGAGACGAGGAGCGCGTTGCCCTTCTCCATGCCCATCTCCTTGCCCCACTTGTCGTTGACGACGGCCGAGGCGAGGCCCGGCGGCTGGGGCGCGTAGGCGCCGACGTGGACCGAGGTGGCGTCCTTGCTGGAGCCCAGGGTGACGAACCCCTTCTTGTCGGCCGGGATCTCGTCCTGACGCTCGGGGTCGATCGCGACCTCGCCGCCGGCGATGCGCTCCCACACCTCGTCGGAGTCGGCGCTCTGGAAGGGTGCGAAGTTGCGGTAGGTCGACGGGTCGACGGCGACCACCTTCAGCAGCCGCCCCTCGACGCTGACCTGGGCCATCGAGATCTGCTCGACCCCGGAGACGCCGTCGAGCCCGCCGATCTTCTTGACGTCGGCGGCGGGCAAGGTGTCTTCGGAGAGGATCAGCAGGTCGGTGGAGTGGAGCGTGCCCTTGCGCTTGCCTGGCATGTCGACGGCGTGCGACGGGTCGGCGACGGGTGACTCCTGCGGCGCCTCACCACCGCCGTCGGCGCTCCGGCTCGGGCTGCTGCTCGCGGAGCCCGGCTTCGACGGCTCGCCCGCGCAGGCGCTCAGGGTCACCGCCAGCAGCGGCACGACCGCCGCGGCCACCTTCAGTGAGACCTTTCTCATCCCGATACCTCCCCGCAGGAAGGTTAGGCGAGGCCTGGTCACCACCCAACTCACCAGTAGCCCCGTTCCATACCGCGGGCTCAGACGGCCAGGATCCGCGACATCAACCACGCCATGTCGTCGGCCGTCTCGTCGGGCGACCTGGTGGGCTGCATGACATGGCTGAGCACGACGCGCACCATCATCTCGATCGCCGCGTCGGCCTGAGGCTGGGTCAGGCCGTGGTCGAACCTGGTGATGTGCTTGTGGATGATCTCTGTCGAGTGGCCCAGCAGCCCCTCGCTGTGGCTGGAGAGGAACGGCAGCAGCTCGGTGTCGGCACCGTGGGTGGCGGAGACCACCGCGTGCAACAGCTTGTTGTCCTGGGCGCGGTCGAGCACGCCGTACGTCGCCTCGCGGATCGCCGCGACGAAGTCGTCCTCCTGGTCGAAGGCCGCACTCACCACCGCGAGGAACTGCTCCAGCTCGCGCAGGATCAGCGCCTTCGCCAGCGCCGGCTTGGCGCCGATGTCGTTGTAGACGGTCTGCCGGCTGATGCCGCACCGCTCGGCGATGCGCGACATCGTCACGCTCGCCCACCCCGCCTCGGTGGTCATCTCGACGGCAGCGTTCAAGATCCGCTGACGAGTGGTATCAGGTGCGCCGGCCGCCATGACGGTAAAGTCTAGGGGTCTGCGACGTCATCGCGCACCCGCATCGGGCCGCCCGCTAGGAGACCGAGTCCTGGGCCAGCGGCACGAAGTCGACCTTCTCGCGCACACCGCAGTCGGGGCAGCACCAGTCGTCGGGTACGTCGGCCCATGCCGTCCCGGCGGCGAACCCCTCGGCCTCGTTGCCCTCCTCGACACGGTAGGTGTAGCCACAGCCCGGGCAGCGGGCGGCGAGCACCTCCACCGAGGAGACCTGCGCGACAGTGTCGTCGCCCAGCTCGGGCCGGTCGGAGACCGGCGGCGGATACTTCGCCAGGATCCGCTCCCGCTTGCGCGGGAGGATGTTGGCCCGGGAGAGGTCTCCGTCGAAGTGCGCCAGCACGCGCGGGTCCATCACCCGGCGCCAGACCGGCGGCACCACGGCGAGCAGGATCATCCCGGCGTAGCCGGTCGGCAGCACCGGCGACTCCTGGTAGTCGCGCAGGGTCTGATAGCGGCGCACCGGGTGGGCGTGGTGGTCGCTGTGGCGCTGCAGGTGGTAGAGCAGCACGTTGGTCGCGATGTTGTTGGAGTTCCAGGAGTGGCTCGGGTCGACCCGCTCGTAGCGGCGACCGCGCTTCTGCCGCAGCATCCCGTAGTGCTCCATGTAGTTGATCACCTCGAGCAGCGAGAAGCCGACCACGGCCTGGATCAGCAGGAACGGGATCACGCTCGGCCCGAGCCAGACGATCATCGCGCCCCACAGCACCGCCGACATCAGCCAGGCGTTGAAGACGTCGTTGCCGATGCGGAAGGGATGCTTGTCGTGGCGGGCGTACCTCTTCTTCTCCAGGCGCCACGCGCTGCGCAGCGACCCGGAGACCGTGCGCGGCCAGAACGCGTAGAACGACTCGCCGAGCTTGGCCGAGGCGGGGTCCTCCGGCGTCGCGACGCGCACGTGGTGGCCACGGTTGTGCTCGATGTAGAAGTGACCGTAGAAGCTCTGCGCGAGCGCGATCTTGGACAGCCACCGCTCGACGTCCTCACGCTTGTGGCCGAGCTCGTGCGCGGTGTTGATGCCGATCCCGCCGATGCAGCCGACCGAGATCGCCAGCCCGACCCGGTCGACGATGCCCATGGTGTGGCCGTCGAGCGCGCCGTTGGCGACGACGGCCATGCCGGCGATGAAGACCGTGTACTGCAGCGGGAGGTAGGAGTAGACGATCCAGCGGTAGTACCTGTCGTTCTCCAGCGCCTCGATCATGTCCTCGGGCGGGTTGGACTTGTCGAGCCCGGTGAACAGGTCGATCAGCGGCACGACGACCAGGATGATGATCGGGCCCGTCCACAGGAAGACGCCGATGTCGGTGAGGTGCCAGCCGCCGATCGCGATGAACCCGAGGATCGGCACCACCAGGCCCAGCAGCCACAGCGAACGCTTCTTGTCGCGCCACCGTTCGGTCGAACCCTCCGGCACCGTGCTGTTCGCGATCTCCATCGTTACCCCTTTGACAGATCGAGTCGATATGTCAAGTGTGGCGCGTCACATCGCACGTTGTAAAGACACTCGTCCCAGATAAATCGGTACGAAGTGGTGCCGTCGCGCCGAGCGAGTGCGCAAGGATGGAGGCATGACGACGAGCCTGCCCTTCGGCATCGACTTCGGCGGCACGGGCATCAAGGGTGCCCCGATCGACCTCGCAACCGGCGAGTTCGCCGAGGAACGCGCACGCATCTCGACCCCGGAGAGATCCACCCCGACAGCGATCGCGGAGATCTTCGTCGACCTGCTCGCGCAGTTCCCCGACTACGACGGGAAGGTCGGGGTGACGGTGCCCGGAGTCGTACGCCACGGCGTGGTGCACTCGGCCGCCAACATCGACAAGTCGTGGATCGGCACCGACGCCGACGCCGTCTTCACCGAGGCCACCGGGCGCGACGTGCACGTGGTCAACGACGCCGACGCGGCCGGCCTGGCCGAGGTGCGTTACGGCGCCGCGAAGGGGCGGCGCGGGCTGGTGATCATGACGACCCTGGGCACCGGCATCGGCACGGCCCTGCTCAACGACGGCGTGCTCGTGCCCAACTCCGAGCTCGGCCACCTCGAGCTCGACGGCCACGACGCCGAGTCGCGGGCCTCCAACATCGCCCGCAAGCGCGACGACCTCTCCTGGAAGCACTGGGCCAAGCGGCTGCAGAAGTACTACCGCCACCTGGAGATGCTCTTCTCGCCCGACCTATTCCTCGTCGGCGGGGGTGTCTCGAAGGAAGCGTCGGAGTTCCTCCCGCTTCTCGAGCTGGACACGGAGATCATCCCGGCGAAGCTGCTCAACACCGCGGGGGCGGTCGGGGCGGCGTTGTACGCCGAAGAGCTCGCCACCGACTGACCGCGGGTCCTGCGGCCGCGGCTGCGGCGGCGGTCCCGGTGGCGGCGCGGGCGGTCCCGGCGGCGCGGCCCGGTCCCACGGCGCCCCGGCCCGCTTCGTCTGCTCGACCTGTGCGCGGAAGGTCTTCCGGTCGGCCATCCGCTGCCGCTCCTCGGCGACCCGCTGCTGCCCCCACGGGCTCCGGAGCACCCGGAACCCGGCGTACGCCGCACCGGCGAGCAGCATCAGCACGAACAGCCCCGTGCCGAACGCCCACCCGGCCCGGTCCTGCACCCGGGCAGCGGTGGCGGAGGCGTCCTCGAGATGCCCGGCGTCCAGGTCGGCGCGGGCGCTGCCGGCGCCGACGTCGAGGAGCAGCACCAGCTCGCCGAGCTCGGTGACGGGGTTCTGGGTGCCGTCGACATTCGAGGTGGCCTCACCGACCTCCTCGGTGACCTGCGCGGCCTGGGGCAGCCAGGTCGCCAGCGACGCATACTCGTCGGCGATGTCGGCGCCCTCGTAGGCCTCCTTGGCCGCCGCGGAGGCCGGCAGGCCGGCCTTCTTCGCCGCCGCCTGGAGCTCGGTGGCGCCGGCGCCCGCGTCCTCGATCAGACCGGTGACGGTCGCCGCGTCGTCGAACCTCCACGAGGCCATCGCCTTGCGCAGCCCCTCGGGCGGCACCCAGTCGCCGTCGGCGCGGTCGACCGCGGCGTACGACTTGCGCGCCTCGGCCCTGCGCGCGAGCTCCTTCTCGGCCTTGGGCGTGAGCACCCAGGTGCGCAGGGCCTTCTCCGGTGACGCGTCGGTGTCGTAGCGCTGCACGAGGTCGAGGAAGGTGTGCCAGTCGGTGGTGCCCTGGAGCACGTCGTCGCCGGGGCGGTCGTAGACGGTGCGGCCCTCGTAGGCGGCGTTGACGACGGCGGTGAACTCCTTGTCGGAGAGTCCGGCGACCATCTTGAAGACGGCGGTGTAGGCCGCGGGGTAGCCGTAGGCGTCGACCTCCGCGGTGACGTCGCGTCCGGCAGCGTCCCAGCTCAGCAGGGCGAAGGCGTCCTCGCTGCCGCGCTTGACCTTGGGATAGCTCTGCCCGGTGGACCCGGTCACCTTGGTCGCCCGCTGGGCGACCACCTCGGTCAGGCCCTCGCTGAGCCAGCGACCGGAGACGGTCTTCGGGTTGATCCAGGCGTGGGTCATCTCGTGGTAGAGGATCGCCGCGTCGAGGTCTTCGGAGACGACGATCTCCTTGGCGTTCTCGTCGAACCAGGCGTAGCCGAGCGCCTCGGAGGAGACGTCTTCGCGGATCGTGTCGAGGCCGCCGGGCCACGACTTCCCGATCAGCTTCTCGAGCGCGGGAAGGCCCTTGGTGACCTCCTTCTCGGCGAAGTCGAGCCAGTCGCGGTCTCCCGGGAAGCTCTGCAGCGAGACCTGGGTGTCGCCGACGGCCATCTTCTCCTCGTCGTAGACCTTCGGGTCACGCGCGGAGACGCCGCCCTCCAGGAACCCTCCGGTCGCCTTCCACGTGGTCTTCTTGCCTTTGGACTTCTTCGCCTTGAACCCCGGCGCCGAGCTGGAGAAGTCCATCGACGACGGCAGCACGACCTCGACCGTCACCGAGTGGTCGTCACCGACACCGAGCACGGGGAAGACGGCGTAGCCCTTGCCGATCCGGATGTTGTTCGTCTTCGCCCGGATCGGGGCGCCCTGCAGCTCGTAGGTCCAGGTGATGGTGCGCGACTTGCCGTAGTAGAGGTTGGCGAACGACACCGTGGCGACGTCGATGCCGGTGCCCTTGACCCGCTCGGTGGTCGCGTCGAGCTCGGCGCCGTTGCTGGTCGCCTCGAGCCTCTTCGCGTCGGCGGGGATCGGGATCGAATGACCGGTCAGGAAGTAGTAGGTCGACCCCGAGCTCGGCTGCTGGTTGGTGACCGTGATCTCGGCCTTCACCTTGACCACGCCGGCCGACTCGTCGAGCACGTAGCGAGTGCGCGACGACTCGGCGACACCGTCGTTGGGCGCCGCGGCGACTGGCGCCGCCGCCATCACGAGCCCGCCACCCGTCAGCACCAGCACGAACAGCCCTGCTGCTGCGCGCCGGAGACGCCCCGCGCCCTTGCCACTCTTCACTGGGGAACCTTAGACCGATGCCCCGCCGGGTAGAACCTTTTCGGGCTCTTCCGACGGGCCCGGGCCGTACGTCTGGCGGATCACGACGAGCCGATCATGACCAGGGCGTGCCCCACTTGTCGGTGAAGGCCGTCTCCTCGAGCGGACGCCGGACGCGATCGCGCTCCTCGCGCTCGGCGTCGCGCGGATCGACCTGCGCGGGGTCGCCGTGGCGCCCGACCGCGATCCCGATCATGACCCGCCACCAGTCCGGTACGCCGAAGGCCGCTGCCACCGCGTCGTGGTCGAACCCGGCGAACTGATGGGATGACAGCCCGAGCGAGGCGGCCTGGACGGTCAGGTGCGCGGCCGCCTGACCGAGGTCGTAATAGGCGTAGTCCGAGTAGGTCAGGCCGTCGCCGTCGGGCCCCACTCCGACCTGGGCGATCGCGACGAACACGGCCGACGCCCTCGGCACCCAGCCGGAGTTGCCACGGGAGAGGTGGCTCGCGAACGTCTCGTGGCCGGCCGAGCCACGAGGCAGCACCAGGAACGACCACGGCTGGCTGTTGCCTGCGCTGGGTGCCCACCGCGCCGCCTCGAGCAGCAGCCTGATCTCGGAGTCGGCGAGCTCGTGCTCCTGGTCGAAGACGCTCACCGACCACCGGTCGCGCAGGTGCTCGGTGAGATCCTCGGCTCCGGGCTGGGGCGCGCGCTTCGCAGCAGTCATACGTCCACTCTGCACCATCGACGCCACCACGACGCGCGGTGACCATCTGGGTCATATAAGTGCAATGCAACGTGATGTTGTCCTAACGGACGCAAACAGTGGCAATCATGTCTACATGCACCCAGCGAGCCCTTCTCCTGCCGCACGACCGGATCACACCACCGCCTGGGTGGTCGGCGGTCTGGTCCTCGCCCTGATCCTCGCCGTGGCGGGCTACCTCGTCTACACCGAGCTGCGAGGCGACGGTGACGCCACCGGCTTCGCGCCGGTGACCTCGGAGCCGAAGCAGGTCTGGTCGTGGAGCTCGGACCAGGAGGTGGCGTACGCCCAGGACCTTCCGAACGGCGGGTCCCTGGTCAGCCTCAGCGGCGAGGCCGACGGCATCGTCGCCCTCGACAAGAACGGCAAGGAGGAGTGGCGGGACGAGAAGCACCCGTACAACATCGTCATCGTCCACGAGAAGGAGCAGCTGATCGAGGCCAGCTGGTATGTCGCACAGGCGAGCAGCAGCGGATCCACCAGCGACAGCGGCACCATCCTCTTCGACTTCGACGGCGAGGCGACCTGGGAGGCCCCGGAGGGCGTCGATCTCTACTCCATCGAGGAGGACGGCAGCTATCTCGTCTCCGACGACGACGGCATGACCAGGCTCGACCCGAAGACGGACGAGGAGAGCTGGACGATCCCGGGCAGCGACTTCACGCTGAGCACCTCAGCGATCTACGCCCTCGACGGGGACGACGTCGTCCGCTACGGCCTCGACGGCAAGGAGGCGTGGCGCACGACACTGCCCGCGAGCTACGACAGCGGCCTCGACGAGTACGGCCGGACCCAGCTCTACTCCTCCGACGAGATGCTCCTCGTCGACTCCGGTTCACTCCTGGCGTACGCGCCGGAGAGCGGCGAGAAGCTCTGGTCCGAGTCGACCGGTGGCGAGGTCCTCCGGGCCGCGGACGACCGTTTTGTGGTCGTGCCGACCTCGGAGTACGACGAGGAGACCGGCGAGAAGAAGCCGCTGTCGGGGCCGTTCCCGATCTTCGGACCCGAGGGGAAGGTCGGCGACATCGACCTCGCCACGAGCGGTGCCTACCTCACCATGGACGTGATCTCGCTCGACGGCCGGCCGGTCAACTTCCACGAGTCCTCGGGCACTCTCTTCGATGCCGACGGCGCGGTGATCGACACGGACCACGACCACGTCGCCCAAGCCCTCGACGAGGGCGCCTACACTGTCGACGGCTCCACGATCGGCTACCGCGCCTGGGACAGCGACGACGCCGCCTGGACCCTCGATCTCACAGATGTCGACTCGATGGCCGACGACTACTACCCCGAGGACGTGCGCGTCAGCACGGCGAAGGACGGGATCTACGTCAACGACAAGACGTCCGTACGCCTCTACCGCTGACCCTCGTCTCAGGCGAGGTAGCGGCCCGGCCGGTGGTTGAAGGCCAGGAAGATGTTGAGGACCACCGCGCCGGTGGCCGAGAGCAGCACGGTGAGCGGGGAGACGGCGAGCAGGGCGAGCAGGATGACGCTGACGTCGAGGCCCATCTGCACGTAGCCGGCGCGCAGGTTCAGGCGCTCCTGGAGGATCAGCGCGAGCACGTTGAACCCGCCCATCGAGGCGCCGTGGCGGAAGATGACCAGCAGCCCGAGCCCGACCAGCAGGTTGCCGGCGAGCACGCCGTAGACCGTGTCGAGATCCTTGATGTCGAGCAGGTCGTGGTGCACCCGGGTCAGGGCCGAGGTCGCGACGACGCAGATCAGCGACCTGACGGTGAACCCCATGCCCTTCTTGGAGAGCGAGAGGGCGAAGAACGGCAGGTTCACCAGCACGAACAGCACCTCGAACGGCAGCCCGGTCCAGTAGGACACCAGCAGGCTGAGCCCGGCGGTGCCGCCGGTCACCGCGCCGACGGACTTGATCAGGTAGAGCCCCAGTGAGGTGACGACCACGCTCGTGACGTAGCCGAGCATGTCCTCCACCCGGGTATGGGGGACTCGGATCGACTCGAGGGAGTCTGCAATCGGCTCGGACACGACACTCATTCTGTGTGCCGTGCCCGAGCCGAGCAGAATCCGCTACGCGGAGACGTACGTCACGTTTCCGCTGGTCAGGTGAGTAATCCCAGGATCACGCACGCACTCGAGCGAGCGCGCCGACGATCTCGTCGACCTTGGCCTTCGCGTCACCGAAGAGCATCTGGGAGTTGTCGCGGAAGAAGAGCGGGTTCTGCACACCCGCGTAGCCCGCGGCCATCGACCGCTTGAAGACGACGACGTTCTTCGACTCCCAGACCCGCAGGACGGGCATGCCGGCGATCGGCGAGCTCGGGTCCTCGGCGGCGGCCGGGTTGACGGTGTCGTTGGCGCCGATGACCAGGACGACGTCGGTCTCGGCCAGGTCGTCGTTGATCTCGTCCATCTCGAGGACGATGTCGTAGGGCACCTTGGCCTCGGCCAGCAGCACGTTCATGTGGCCCGGCAGACGGCCCGCGACCGGGTGGATGCCGAAACGTACGTCGACGCCCTTGTCCCGCAGGATGCGGGTGAGCTCGGCGACCGGGTACTGCGCCTGGGCGACGGCCATGCCGTAGCCGGGGGTGATGACCACGGACGAGGCGCCGGCGAGCAGCTCGGCGGTGTCCTCGGCGTTGATCTCGCGGTGCTCGCCGTAGTCGACGTCACCGGACGGGCCGGCCTCGACACCGAAGCCACCGGCGATGACCGAGATGAACGAGCGGTTCATCGCCTGGCACATGATGTAGGAGAGGTACGCACCCGAGGAGCCGACCAGGGCACCGGTGACGATCAGCAGGTCGTTGCCCAGCAGGAAGCCCGAGGCGGCAGCGGCCCAGCCGGAGTAGCTGTTGAGCATCGAGACCACGACCGGCATGTCGCCGCCGCCGATGGAGGCGACCAGGTGCCAGCCGAGAGCCAGCGCGACGGCGGTGACCGCGATCAGCAGCGGCAGCGTCGGGTTGATGACGTAGACGACCGTCAGGACCACGAAGACGACCAGGGCGCCGATGTTGATGAAGTTCTTGCCGGGCAGCATCAGCGGGGCCGACTTGATCCGCGCGGAGAGCTTGAGGAAGGCGACGATCGAGCCGGTGAACGTCACCGCACCGATGAAGACGCCGATGAAGACCTCGGCCGAGTGGATCGCGCCGCCGTGAATGTGGCCAGCGGCGGCTTCGAGGTGGCCGTTCCAGCCGATGAGCACGGCGGCCAGACCCACGAAGGAGTGCAGCAGCGCGATCAGCTCGGGCATGCCGGTCATCTCGACGACCTTGGCTCGCCAGAGCCCGATCACGGCACCGACGACGACCGCGGCGACGAGCACGATCACGGCGACCGAGGTGGCACCGTCGGCCACCTGGATGACGGTGGCGACCAGCGCCAGCACCATGCCGGAGACTCCGTAGAGCCAGCCCTGCGAGGCGGTCTCGTGCTTGGACAGACCTGCCAGCGACAGGATGAAGAGGAGCGCGGCGACGAGGTAGGCCGCACCGGAGATGGAGAGAATGTCCATGATCAGGCCTTCCGGAACATCGAGAGCATGCGGCGGGTCACGGCGAAGCCACCGAAGATGTTGATGCTCGCCAGCAGCGTGGCGATGCCCGCGAGCACCATGACCACGTCGTCAGCGACCGTGAGCTGAAGCAGGGCGCCGACCACGACGATGCCGGAGATCGCGTTGGTCACCGACATGAGCGGCGTGTGCAGCGCGTGGTGGACGTGGCCGATCACGTAGAAGCCGATCACCGTGGAGAGCGTCAGCACGGTGAAGTGCTGGGTGATCTCGGCCGGAGCGACCGCGTTGAGCAGGAAGAGCGCGAGCGCACCGACGCCGACCAGCGCGAGCTTCGCACCGGCGGAGAGCGGCTTCTTCTCCTCCTTCTCCACGACCTCGGCGGCGGGCGCCGCCGCGGCAGGGGCCGCCGAGACCTGTACGGCCGGGGGCGGCCAGAGCACGTCGCCGTCGTGCACGACGGTCAGGCCACGCTGCACCTGGTCGTCGAGATCGAGGGCGAGCACGCCGTCCTTCTCGGGCGTGACCAGCTTCATCAGGTTGACCAGGTTGGTGCCGTAGAGCTGGCTCGACTGCGCGGGCAGGCGCGCGGGGAGGTCGGTGTAGCCGATGATCGTGACGCCGTTGGGGGTCGTGACGACCTCGTCCTTGACGGTGCCCTCGACGTTGCCGCCCATCGCGGCAGCCATGTCGACGATGACCGAGCCGGGCTTCATGCTCGCCACGTCGGCGGCGGTGATCAGCTTCGGCGCCGGACGGCCCGGGATCAGTGCGGTCGTGACGATGATGTCGACCTCTTCGGCCTGCTCGGAGTAGATCTCCGCGGCGCGCTTGTCGTAGTCCTCCGAGGTCGCCTTGGCGTAGCCGTCGGTCGACTTCTCGACCTCGACCTCGACCTTGAGGTATTCGCCGCCGAGCGACTTGACCTGGTCGGCGACCTCCGGGCGGGGGTCGGTGGCACGCACGATCGCGCCGAGCGAGCTCGCGGCGCCGATCGCGGCCAGGCCGGCGACACCGGCACCGGCGACGAGCACCTTCGCCGGCGGCACCTTGCCCGCGGCGGTGACCTGGCCGGTGAAGAAGCGGCCGAAGTGGTGGGCGGCCTCGACGACGGCGCGGTAGCCGGCGATGTTGGCCTGGCTGGAGAGGATGTCCATCGACTGGGCGCGCGAGATACGCGGCACCGCGTCCATCGCGAAGGCGTCCACCTTGCGCGCGGCCAGGGCGCCGAGGAGCTCGTCGCTCTGCGCGGGCGCCAGCGGCGCGACCAGGGTCGCTCCGCTCTTCAGCTGCTCGACCTCGCCGACCGAGGGTGCGTTGACCCGGAAGACCAGGTCGGCGCCCCACGCGTCGGCGGAGCTGCCGAGCCGTGCACCGGCCTCGGTGTAGGCCTCGTCCTTGAAGCTGGATGCCTCGCCGGCCCCACCCTCGATGACGACGTCATACCCCAGGCCGGTCAGCTTCTTGACCGTCTCCGGCGTTGCCGCCACCCGGGTCTCCCCAGGCTTCGACTCTCGGGTCACTCCGATGAGCATCCTCGACTCCTTCGTCTGCTAAACGGTGTTCTCAGTCTCCAGCATGGCGGGATCCCGGTCTGCCGATCAGCGTGTGACCGAATCATGACCGGCATCGACCGGAACCCCACCGTGCTGGTTACCGGTCGGTAACGGTAGGGCAGATCACGAGGTGGACACCAGGTCTGTCCAGTTGTATCGGTCCAAGACCTGTGGTCCGCCTCACGTCCTCACAGGTCCTCGGTCGGATCCAGGTGCGTCAGATCCAGCTGAGCGCCGCACCGTGCCCCTGGACCCAGCCGACCGCCTGACCGTCGACCGCCAGACACAGCCGATGACCCGCGTCCGGCACGCTCGGCGCCGTGGCCGCGAGCGAGGGGATCACGCGGGTTCCCTCGAGGCTGATCCAGTGGCAGCGACCTTCAGAGGCCGACGTACGCAGCCGCTCCTCGAGCCGGTGGCGGTCGGGTTCGTCGAGATAGGCCACGGCGGCGCTGTGGTGCACCACCGGCACGCCGCCGGAGGCCGCGGCGATGTCGAGCGCCTCGTCGAAGCGGTCGAGCATGTCTCCGGCAAGAAGCCGCGGCGGGTCGGTCCGGGTCACCTCGATCGCCGCGGCCAGACGGTCGCGGCGCTCGGCGTGCTCGGGCCAGATCAGGGTGAGGAGCCAGGCCATGTCGTCCTCGTCGGTGACGTCGAGCGGGTCGAGGTCGACCCCGACGCGGGCGGTGATGCGCGGCGGGCGGGCCGGGATCGGCACCGCTCCGGTCGCCGAGGTCTGCAGGGTCGGGCCGCCCGACCCGCGCAGTGCGCCCGCTCCCTCCCAGACGTAGTCGTAGCGATCCGGGTAGAGACAGAGACCCGCGCTGGCCCCGAGCTCGACGAGCGCGAGCGGCTCGTCGCCGAGCGACGCCAGGGCGGGGGTCAGCGCGGTCAGCCTGGCCACCTCGTTGGTCTGCGTACGCCGCGCCAGGATCGTCTCGCGCACCGCAGGCCACTGCGGGCCGAGCAGCAGATCCCGCAGGGTCGCGTAGGGCCCAGGCCGCAGACCGTGCCAGCGGGCGGCCGCGAAGACGAGGTTGGCCTGCCGCTTCCCCGCAGGGAGGCCACGCAGCACCTCGAGCACCTCCGGATCGCCGGCGACGCCCGTGGCCCAGGCCTGGAAGCAGGGCGAGGTGGACATCTCGACCGCGTGGAAGCGGTAGCTCTCCTCGATGTCGTTCGGGCCGGTCAGATCGTTCAACGGCAGCATGGGCGCTCCTGTGGTGAGGCGAGCGGGGTTCGGATCGGTGAGGACGGTGTGAACGCACTGTGCCCGCGGGCCAGAAGCGGTCGCCACGTCGATCGAGTCGACATGGCGCCGGGGCGCGGCGTACGCGAGAGTGGCGTCGTGACCGAGTGGATCGCGGCCCGCGAGGCCGCCCAGCGCCTCGGGGTGAAGCGCACGACGCTCTACACCTACGTCAGCCGCAACCTGCTCTCGCGGCGCCGCGAGGGCAGCGAGAGCCTGTTCGACCGCGCCGAGATCGACGCCCTGGTCAGCACGCGCCACCACCCTGGGTCGCCGCTCGGGGTGCTGCGGATGCGTTCGGTGCGCTCGAGCGTGAGCGAGGTGCGCGAGGGCGAGCTGTTCCTGCGCGGCGTGCCGCTGGCCGATCTCGCCGACGAGCCCTTCGAGGAGGTCGTCGACCTCGTGCTCGGGCCGGTCGCCGAGGTGGCCGTCGACGTGCCGGCGCACCTGGCACCGCTCCCGCTCGCGCGCCGGCTCCCGGCGCTGGCGCAGTGGGCGGGCTCCGGCGGCGATCGGGTCGACGCCGCCGGGACGGCCGGCGTCGCCAAGGGTCTGCTCGATGCTGCCCCGGTCGCCCTCGGTGGGCCGGCCGGGCCGGTCGGGCCAGTTGGACCAGTTGGATCGGTCGCTGAGGCGACCTTCGTCGCGATCGCCGGCCGCCAGGGCAGCCCTGAGGAGGTCGCAGCCGTCAGCACCGCTCTGGTCTCGCTCGTCGACCACGGCATGGCGGCCTCGGTGGTCGCGGCCCGGGTCGCGGCCTCGGCACGGGCCTCGGCGTACGACTGCCTGGTCGCCGGCTACGCGGCGCTCTCCGGGCAGCTCCACGGTGGCATCGGCGGCTCGGCGCTCACCGTGCTGCGGGACGGCCCGCCGTCCGACCCGAGCCGACGGGTGCCCGGCTTCGGCCACTGGCGACACCCCGGAGGTGACCCCCGAGCCGACGCGATCCTCGCTCGCCTGGCACTCGTCGACGGCTCGACTCCGACGGTGGCACGCCTCGAGGAGATCGCCGCCAGGACCGGTCACCGACCCAACATCGACGGTGCCCTCGCCGCGCTCGTCACCGTCTGCGGCCTGCCCGACGATGCCGCCGAGGTGCTCTTCCAGATCGGCCGTACGGTCGGCCTGGCGGCGCACGTCGTCGAGGAGTCAGGCGAGGACCCGTTGCGCTGGCGGGCGATCGACCCCAGCGCCTGACTCGGGTCGGAGACCCCGGGGCGTCACCCCATCGGGAACTCGCCACCGTCGACGATCAGGTTCCGTCCCGTCAGCCAGGCGGCCCGCCCGGAGACCAGGAAGTGCACGGCGTCCGCGATGTCGTCCGGCCGGCCCTCGCGGCCCAGCGGCGGCACGTCGTCGGCGTTGGTCTCGGCCGGCGGCGTGTCCGAGCCGGCCGCGATCGCCGCCCACTCCCGCCTGGTCGCCTCACCGCCCGGGGTCGCCGTCCGTCCGGGCGAGACGACGTTGACACGCACTCCCGAGGGGGCCAGGTCGATGGCCAGCCCTCGGCTGTAGTTCTCCAGCGCGGCCTTGGCCGCGGTGTAGGGCAGGAACATCCCGACCGGGGTGAGGACCGCGGCCGACGACACGTGCACGATCGCCCCGGATCCCGCCTCCCGCATCGCGGGCGCCAGCAGTGCGTCGAGACGTACGGCCGAGATGAAGTTGAGATCGAGCGCGCTCTGCCACTCCGCGGCGGGAGTGGCGACCGTGCTCTCGGACGGCGTGCCGCCGCCCGCGTTGTGGACGACGATGTCGGCGCCGCCGAACCGCTCCTGTGCGGCCGCGGCGATGGCCTCGGCACCTTCCCGTGTGGTGACGTCGGCGGCCACGAAGCCGGCGCCGTCGGGCACCGTGGCCGGCTCGGTGCGAGCGGTCGCCAGCACGTCGGCGCCCGCCTCCAGGAGGCGGCGGACCACTGCCTCGCCGATGCCACGGGTGCCGCCGGTGACGACGGCGCGCCTACCCGCCAGATCCCGCTGGTCGTGCTGGTCGTGCTTGTCGTTGTCTGCGGTCGAGTTCATGTCTTTAACGGTATGACCAGGGGAAACGCTCGATCAAAGACCAATTTCGAGCCGACCGGATAGGCGATTCCTATAGTCGCTGGGAGTAAACGGGTTGGCGTCCGCGTTTGCCCTGCGGACCGACGACGACCGATGTGGCACGACCGATGTGGATGGGTGCGATGAGCCTTCGCCAGTACGAGTACGCCCTGGCCGTCGCGGAGGAAGGGTCGGTGACCGCGGCCGCTCGGCGGATGCATGTCGCCCAGCCGTCGATGTCGCAGCAGATCCGAGCACTGGAGCGGGAGCTCGGCGTGCAGCTCTTCGCGCGGGCGCCGTCCGGCCTGGTGCCGACGACGGTCGGTCGCGCGTTCCTGCGGGAGGCGGAGATCGCGGTCGGTGCCGCGCGGCGGGCACGAGCGACGGCCATGGCCGGTGCCGAGGAGGTGGCCGGCGAGATGGTCGTCGCCGTGCAGATGGGCTTCGGCGCGTGGCAGCTGCCGCGGGCCATCGCTGCGCTGCGCCGCAGACATCCGCGCCTGGAGATCACCGTCTTCGAGGAGCCGAGCTCGGCCGAGCTCGACCGGCTGTGCCGCCGCGGCGTGCTCGACCTGGCGCTGATGGCCAAGTGCGACCGGACGCCCGAGCGAGCCCACCATCTCGGCGAGGAGGGGCTCGTCGTCGTGCTCGGCGAAGGACACCCAGCGCTCGCCGAGAGCCGGGTGTCGTTGTCGTCGCTCGCCCTGGACCCGTGGGTCAGGTTCGACAGCGGGAGCGCGCTCGACGCGGTGCTGCGTGACCGCCTCGCGCGGGCCGAGATCGCGCCGACCACCGCGGCCCGGGTCTCCCAGACGACCACGGCCGTACGGTGGGCCGCCTCCGGGCTCGGGGCCGCGCTGGTGCCGGCCTCGGCGGTCGCGGGCGAGCACGCCCATCTGGCCCGCCCGGTGTCTCCCGCCGTGTCACAGCCGGTGATCGCGGTGCTGCGACCCACGCCGGGCCCCGCCGAGACGACGCTGCTCGACCTCCTGCGCGAGGAGAGCTGGACCCGCGTCGTCCAGGCGGCCTAGGCGGAGCCTCAGCGCTCTGTGTCGATCTGGTCCATGAACTGGGTGGGGTAGCGGTCGCCACGCACGGAGCCGGCAGGCACCGCGGCGTCGATCCGGGCGAGGTCGGCCTCATCGATCGTGACGGAGTTCGCGCCGGCCATCGACTCGACCTGGCTGACCCGGCGCGAGCCGATCACGGGCACGATGTGCTCGCCGCGGGCCGCGACCCAGGCGATCGCGAGCTGGGCCAGGGTGACGCCCTTCTCGTCAGCGATCTGCTGCAGCGACTCGACCAGGGCTCGGTTGTGGTCGAGGTTGTCGCCCTGGAAGCGAGGCATGCGCCCGAGCGAGCCGCCCACGGTGCCGCTGCCGCCGATCAGGCCGCGGCCGAGCACGCTGTAGGCCGTGATGCCGATGCCCAGCTCGTCGCAGGCCTCCAGGATGCCATTGGTCTCGATCTCGCGGCTGAGCAGGGAGTATTCGACCTGCAGGTCGCTGATCGGGGTGACCGCGGCGGCTCGCCGGATCGTGTCCGCGCCGACCTCGCTCAGCCCGACGTGGCGTACGTAGCCCGCCTCCACCATCTCCTTGACCGCGCCGACGGTCTCCTCGATCGGCACCTGCGGGTCCAGGCGCGCGGGGCGGTAGATGTCGACGTGGTCGGTGCCGAGACGCTGGAGGGAGTAGGTCAGGGCCGACTTCACCGCCTCCGGGCGGCCGTCGAAGCCCGCGGGCAGGCCCACCGGGGTCAGCAGGGCTCCGAACTTCACCGAGAGCACCACGTCGTCGCGGTTGCGCTCGCGCAGGGCGCGGGCGATCAGCATCTCGTTGTGGCCGGCGCCGTAGAAGTCGCCGGTGTCGATCAGGGTGCCGCCGGCGTCGAGGTAGGCGTGGATGACACGCACGCCCTCCTCGTCGTCGACGGCACCGTAGGCGCCGGAGAGGCTCATGCCACCCAGCGCGGGCGAGGTGACCGTGGGGCCGGTCCGGCCGAGCTGCCGGCTGCTGAATCTGAGGTTGTCGAGAGTCGTCATGCCCTCCAGGGTGCGCCGCTCCTGGGAGTCTCGGCAGGCACAGCGCATCCAGGGAGAGGCTCTCCCTGGATAACCCGCGGCGGTCGACGGATGATGGAACGGTGACCAACCGCCGCGAGCTCGCCGACTTCCTGCGCCGTCGCCGGGAGCTGCTCCGGCCCTCCGACGTCGGCCTCCCCGACGGGTTGCGGCGGCGTACGCCCGGGCTTCGCCGGGAGGAGGCCGCCTCGCTCGCCGGGGTCTCGACCGACCACTACACCCGGCTGGAGCAGGCCCGCGGCTCGGCGCCGTCGGAGACGGTGCTCTCCGCGATCGCGCGGGCTCTGCAGTGCGATCTCGACCAGCGCGACCACCTCTTCTACCTCGCCGGGATGACCCCGCCGCAACGTCACGCGGGCAGCTTCGTACGCCCCGGCCTGATCGCGCTCGCCCAGCGACTGACCGACATCCCCGTGCTGATCTGCACCGACATCGGAGAGATCGCCTGGTGCAACCCGCTCGCCGCCGCGCTGATGCCGCCGCTGCCCGAGCAGCCCGGCCGCGGCCGCAACCTGATCTGGCGCTGGTTCGCGCAGCCGGACGTGCGGCCCGCGCCGCCGGAAGACTGGGCGCGAATGTCGGCCGGTCACGTGATGGATCTGCGGGCGACGTACGCCCGGCGTGCGGGGGACCCGGACATCACCTCGCTGGTGGCGGACCTGCTCGACGCGAGCGAGGAGTTCCGTGGCTTGTGGGAGCGCCACGAGGTGGCCGTACGGCGGGCCGACGTGAAGACGTTCATCCATCCCGAGGTCGGCGCGATCACGGTGCGCTGCGAGGTGCTCCTCACCGAGAGCGCCGACGTGATGCTGCTCGCCCACTTCCCGGCCGAGGGCACCGATGCCGCCGAGAAGCTCCGGCTCCTCCGCGTCATCGGCACCCAGGACTTCGACGTCACTGCCCGTCGCGAGGGCGCATCACCCACCGGAGGATGACGAACCGCAGCAGCGTCGCGGTCGCGTTGGCGAGCACGAGCACGCTCAGCTCCGCCATGTGGGAGGCGTACGGAGCGGCCCAGTGCAGCAGGCCGAGCGACCCGGAGGTCAGGGCGAGCCCGATCCCGAAGGCCGTCAGCCCGGCGACGTGATGTCTGACGGCGCCCTGCCGCGCGGTGATCCCGAAGGTCAGCCGGCGGTTGGCGGCGGTGTTGGCCACCGCGGTCACCAGCAGGCTGATCAGGTTCGCCGCCTGGGCATCGACCGAGACGCGGAGCACGGAGTAGAGCACGACGTACGCCAGGGTGCTGATCACCCCGACCGCGGCGAACCTCACCAGCTGCTCGGGGAGGGCCCGCTCGGGTGCCGCCGCGGCTCCGGTGGCGGACCGGGCCGAGGCCACCTGGCGCAGATCGATCCGCCCCGAGGCCACCCCGGTGAGGAGCCGGGCGATGCCGCGTAGGTCCTCCTTGACCGTGGCGGCGATGTCGACGCGCGAGTCGGGGTCGTCGACCCAGTCGACGGGCACCTCGTGGATGCGCAGGCCGGCCTCGGAGGCGAGCACGAGCAGCTCGGTGTCGAAGAACCAGCTGTCGTCCTCGACCAGCGGCAGCAGCTGCTCGGCCACGTCTCGCCGGATCGCCTTGAAGCCGCACTGGGCGTCGGTGAAGCCCGCGGAGAGGATGCCCCGGAGCAGCAGGTTGTAGCCCTTCGACAGCAGGTCGCGCTTGGCGCCGCGCCGGATCCGGCTGCCGTGGGCGAGCCGGGTGCCGATGGCGAGGTCGGAATGACCCGAGAGCAGCGGGGCGAGCAGTGGTGGCAGCGCACGCAGGTCGGTGGAGAGGTCGACGTCCATGTAGCCGACCACGTCCGCCTGCGAGGTCGACCACGCCGCTCTGAGCGCACGGCCACGACCCTTCTCGTCGAGATGGATCGCCCTCACCCGCGGGATCTCCGAGGCCAGCCGTTCGGCGATGCGCCAGGTGTCGTCCGTGCTGGCGTTGTCGGCGATCGTGATCGTCACCGGGTAGGGGAGCCGGCGGAGATAGCCGTCGAGGTGGCGTACGGAGGCTTCCAGGCCGTGCTCCTCGTTGTAGACCGGGACGACCAGGTCGATCGTTGTTCTGACCTGCGGATTCTCCTCGGCCTTCGGTGCTGTCGAGACGAGATCGGCGGTCATGAGGCACCCTCGCTCAGGTCGTAGACCGTCGAGCTTCCGATCGTGGTCTCGGTGAAGTTGTCCTCCACCCACGCGGTGATCTCGGAGGCGCTGGAGGTCTCGTTGCCGCTGCCACCGGGGCCCCCGCGCATGCCGCCCATCCCGCCGCCGGAGATGAAGTAGTGGATCTGACCGTCGGCGACGTACGCCTTGAACTGCTCGAGCGAGATGCTGTTGGAGGTGCCGTTGAACCCACCGATCGCCATCACCGCCTCACCGGTCTCCAGCTGGAGACCCGCTGCGGTCTGCGACCCGATCGACGCCGCCACCCAGGTGTAGTTGCCGGCGTTCGTACTCACCGCGTCGGCGAGCTCCTCGTCGACCTGGCCGCCACCCATCGGGCCGCCGGCGGGACCACCAGCTCGCATGCCGCCCGTCTGTCCGCCAGGCATCTGCTGGGTCTGGCCGTTCGTGCCGCCGGGCGTCTGACCGCCAGGCATCTGACCGCCAGGCATCTGACCGTCGGGCATCTGGCCCGCCGGCGGGGCGCCGTTCTGGGTCTGACCGCCCGGACCACCGCCGGCCATCCGCACCCGGCGACCGCCGGGTGCGCCCATGCCATCGCCCTCGTAGGGCCCAGCGGTGACGATCGATCCCGTGTGCGGGGTGCCGATCGTCGAGATGGCGTACGCCGCCGGCCCGACACCAGCGGCGACGGCAGCCGTCGCGAGCAGCGCGACCGCGGCGCGACGGGTGAGCCGGTCTGCGAAGACGAACCCGGCAGCGGCGCCGAGACCGATGATCAGCACGGGCCAGCGCAGCGTGTCGTACGGCTGCTGGTCGGACTGCCCGAGGAGCACCCACGCCCAGATGGCGCTGGCGGCCATGGCGATCGCGAGAGCGATGCGGGCGGCGAGGTGGTCGCGGTGGCGCCAGACGACGACGGTGCCGACGACCGCGGTGATCGCGACCCACGGAGCGAGCGCGACCACGTAGTAGTCGTGGTAGATGCCCGCCATGAACGAGAAGACCAGGCCGGTCACGAGCATCGTGACGCCGCTGAGCAGCAGCGCGGCACGGGTGAGGTCGGTGCGCGGTGCCCTGCGCAGCGCGACCAGGCCGGCGGCGAGCAGGACGAGCGCGGCCGGCAGCAGCCACGAGACCATGCCGCCGGAGACGCCCTGGAAGAGGCGGAGGGCGCCGGCTGCGCTCGAGAACCCGGCGTTGCCGAGGCCACCGAAGTCACCGCCGTTGAGCCGCCCGATGCCGTTGTAGCCGAGCGTCAGCTCGAGGAGCGAGTTGCCCGTCGAGCCGTCGATGTAGGGCCTCGCGGAGGCGGGGACGAGCTCGACGATCGCGATGTACCAGCCGGCCGAGACGACCATCGCGGCGAAGCAGGCGACGCCGTGCACGATGCGCCTCGGGAGCGTGCCCCTGCCCGCGATCAGGTAGACCACCGCGATCGCCGGGACGATCAGGAACGCCTGCAGCATCTTGGTGAGGAACCCGAAGCCGAGCAGCGCCCCGGCCAGCACCATCCACCGGGCCCTACCCGTCTCGATCGCCTTCAGCGTCGAGAATGCCGCTCCGACCAGCAGCAGGAGCAGCAGCGCGTCGGGGTTGTTGAACCGGAACATCAGCGCCGCCGCCGGCGTCAGCGCCGTGAACGCCCCCGCCGCGATCGCCGCCTGCCACGGCGCGACCTTCCTGACGATCCCGTACGTCAGGCCGACCGTGCCCACACCCATCAGCGCCTGCGGCACCAGGATGCTCCACGACGACAGTCCGAAGATGCGTACAGCCAGGCCCATCACCCACAACGACGCCGGCGGCTTGTCGACCGTGATCGAGCCGCCCGCGTCGAGCGCCCCGAAGAACCACGCCTTCCAGCTCTCGCCGCCGGCTTGGGCGGCTGCGGAGTAATACTGGTTGGCGTAGCCGGACTCGGACAATGTCCACAGGTATGCCGCGGCTGTCAGAGCGAGCAGGACGATCAGGGATATTCGCTGTGGGGTCCGGCGGGTCTTGGGTGGGGCTGGCTCTGGGGTCCGGGTCGGTGTGTGTGGGTCTAGGAGCTCGGTCATGGCTCTCACGCTCGCCTGGCTCTCTGTGCCTGACGTACGTCGAACCTGTGGGGTGGCTATGTGGTTGGGTCACGAGGTTGTCGGGTCTCCCTGCCGGGTCGTTTCTTCATGGGGCTGGTGTGTGCCGCCGACCCTTTCTTGGAGGGTCTTCTCGATCTGGCCCGGCGTCAAGGACGGCCTTCGGCCGCCGGCTACGCCGGCCACCTTCGGTGGTCCTGGACTCCGGGTCAGATCGAGAAAAGATTTGGCTGACTATCGGGGCGGCGGCCAGGGTGTGGCCGGGAGGTATGACCGTTGGTTCGCTGCCGCAAAATAGGGTTTGACCTGCGGAAATATCTGGCCTTACTCGTTGGTAGAGAGTAAAATCAGGGGTACCCGAAGGGCACCTTGAGAGGGGGTCAGCGATGAGCGTCGAGAATCATGTCGACCACTGGGGCACCAGCCCCCGTGACCCGGTTGCGACCGCTCTTGCTGGCATCGAAACCGCTCTGGGTGACCTGCTCGCGATGGACCCTGGCTATTGGCGTACGAGTCAGAAGAAGGATGTCCTCGCGCGGCTCGAGATCTTGAAGGCGCAGCAGGCTGCGCTCGAGCTGCGGGTGCTCGCCACCGCTGGCGATATTGCCGAGGAGACCGGCGACCGAGACGCCTCCGCCTGGGTTCGGGCAAATCTCCTTGTCGACAAATCGGTAGCCCGCACCCAGATAAGGCTCGCGGCTGCTGTGTCCAAGCACGAGCTGCTCGCAGCCGGCCTCACTGACGGTTCGGTCTCCCGAGACAAGGCACGGGTGATCACCAAGGCGTTGGACGCGATCGAGACCAACCCCGTCGCGAGTGCCGAGGATCTACTGCTGGCGGAGAAACTGCTGGTCGACTACGCCACCCGCCTGACCGCGAACGAGCTCCGGATCGTCGGACGCCGGATCCTGGTCGAGATCGACCCGGCCCGGTTCGAAGACGCCGAAGCCAAGGCACTGTTGGCCGAGGAAGAACGTGCTCAGCAGAAGACCGCGCTCCGCATCTGGGACAACCACGACGGCACTATTGGGTTCGACGGTGTTCTGCCGGTGGCGATGGGGATGAGGTTCAAGACCCACGTCGAAGCCTGGGCCCAGCCCAGGAAGCAACAGCTCGTCGAGAAGGACACCCCGTTGCCCCCGTGGGAGCGACTCATGGGACAGGGCTTCGCACGCCTGCTCGAGACCATCGACCCTGATACCCAGCCCCGCCACGGCGGCGACGCAACCACCATCAACGTGGTCATCTCGCTCGACGACCTCCGCAAGGAGCTCGGCACGGCGATCTTGGGGTTCGACGAGACAAACGGGACCACGATCAGTGCCACCGAGGCCCGCAAGATGGCCTGCAACGCCACGATCATCCCCTGGGTGCTCGGCACCGACGGGCAGGTCCTCGACGCAGGTCGTTCGAGCAGGTTCTTCCAACCGACCCAACGCAAGGCACTCCGGTTGCAGCAGAAATGCTGCCAAGCCGAAGGCTGCGACATGCCACCGGAGTGGTGCGACGCCCACCACCTCGAACCATGGTCACTCGGCGGGAAGACCGACCTCAAAGACGGCGTACTGCTCTGCCCTCATCACCACCGCCTGGCGCACGCACCCGCGTACACACATGAACGGTTGCCCGACGGCACGATCAGGTTCACCCGGCGCCCCTAGCCACGGTCACTGGTCAATCTCGCTGCGTTCTCCCCACCCGTAGGTAGATCTCCGACTCGGGCGTGGGTTCCCCATGCTCCGGTGGGTGGTGAACCCGCGCCCGGGTGGGGCAGTGTCCGCGCGAGTGGGGAGGTCCTGCTGCCGGACCGGACCGAGCTCCTTGTGAACGATTCACAAAGCGTCATCGTCTTGTACAGCGCCCGGTGACCGTTCCCCTGGCGCGGCCGACCGCCGCCCATCCCCAGCCCGGCACCCAACTCAAATGTGCCGTACCAGACCCCTGCCGCCGACCCGATAGACAGCCAAAATTCTCGCCGGTGCCCGGTGTCAAGGATCGCCGGAGGCGACCGGCGAAGCCGGCGGCCGTAGGCCGTCCTTTACTCCGGGTGCCGGCGTGAAACACCCTCCGCGTACGGGTCGGCGGCAAACAGTCCCACGCAACAACAGCACCCAACGATGCACAACCGCGCGAACGTACCCCCAAGACTCAGAGCCCCAGCGATTCCTTCCCGCTCCCCAGAAACCGGCGTCCGCTCGGACACCTGACGTGCGTCGATGAGGCCGACGGCGCGGAAGGGATCGTCGGCTCGAGGGCGCTGGCGTCGTCTACGCGCTCACCCCGTGGGGCGAGGGGCTGCGGGAGCCGATGGAGGCGCTCGGACGCTGGGGGACCCCATTGCTGGCAACGGGGCGCGGCGACGACGTGTTTCAGCCCCGGTGGCTGACCCTTGCCCTTCCTGCTCTGCTCCGGGGCGCGACTGCAGAACCCCCGGTCGAGCTCGGCATCGAGACCGACGGCTTGAGGATGGTCTTACGGATCGACGAAGACGGCCCGCACGTGTTCGTGCGCCCCGACGACCAGCCCGAGACCCTCCTGATCGCTCCCCCGGACGTTGTCGTCGGGTTCGCCGCTGGAACGATCAGCCCCGACCAGGCGGCAACGGCGGGCGAGCTCCGGGGAGACCCGGATGTTCTCCGGGCTGTGTTCGATATCACCTCGCGACGCCACCCATGAAACAGAACGCGTTCTAGAATTGAGCGGGAAACCCACGTACGCCGCGTGGCCAACTGGTGGAACGGATTCGGAGGGGCTACAGGACCCCCTTTAGGCTTGCCTTAGTACATCCACGGAAGGTTGAACTCCCTTATGCGTGACATCCGCGTTGCGATCGTCGGTGCCGGCCCGGCCGGTATCTACGCTGCCGACATCCTTACGAAGGAGCACCCCGGCGCACGCGTCGACGTCATCGAGCGCCTGCCTGCTCCCTACGGCTTGGTCCGTTACGGCGTGGCTCCTGACCACCCACGGATCAAGGAGATCATCAAGGCGCTCAAGCGCGTCCTCAACCAGGACAGCATCCGCTTCATCGGCAACGTCGACTTCGGCACCGACCTCAAGCTCGACGACCTGAAGCGTTTCTACGATGCTGTCATCTTCGCCACCGGCGCGATGGCCGACCGCGACCTGAAGATCCCGGGCGTCGACCTGCCCGAGGCGTACGGCGCCGCCGACTTCGTCTCCTGGTACGCCGGCCACCCCGACGTGTCGCGTGACTGGCCGCTCGAGGCCGAGGAGGTCGCCGTGCTGGGCGCCGGCAACGTGGCGCTCGACGTCGCTCGCATGCTGGCCAAGCCCGCCGACGAGCAGCTGGTCACCGAGGTCTCCGACAACGTCTACCAGGGCCTGAAGAAGAACAAGGCCAAGACGATCCACGTCTACGCCCGCCGCGGCCCCGCGCACATCAAGTTCACCCCGATGGAGCTGCGCGAGCTCTCCCACTCTCCCTCCGTCGACGTGATCGTCAAGGAGGACGGCTTCGAGATCGACGAGGCCGGCGAGAAGGCGATCCAGGGCCACAAGGCCACCAAGCTGGTCGCCGACATCCTCCTGAAGTACATGGAGGCGCCTGCCGGGGAGAAGCCCCACAAGATCATCATCCACATGATGCAGAACCCCGTCGAGATCCTCGGCGAGGACGGTCACGTGGTCGCGCTGCGCAGCGAGAAGACCGAATACAACGGCGACGGCACCGTCACCGGCACGGGCGAGTTCACCGACACCCCGGTCCAGGCCGTCTACCGCGCGGTGGGCTACCTCTCCGAGGCACTCCCCGACGTGCCCTTCGACGGCGACAACGGCGTCATCCCCAACACCGGCGGCCGCGTGCTCGACCTCACCGGCGAGCACATCGCCGGGACGTACGTCACCGGGTGGATCAAGCGCGGACCGGTCGGCCTCATCGGCCACACCAAGTCCGACGCCAAGGAGACCATCGACAACCTCCTCCAGGACCTCGACTCGCTGGCGGAGCCCGAGCTCGGCTCGCCCGCGGCCGTGCTCGAGCACCTCTCGGGCAAGGGCGTCGAGTTCACCACCATCGAGGGCTGGGAGAAGCTCGACAACCACGAGCGCTCCCTCGGCGAGACCCAGGGCCGCGAGCGGATCAAGGTCGTCCCCCGCGACGAGATGATCCAGGTCTCCAACGCCTGACGCACGACGTACGCAGGGCCGGTCATCCACGACGGATGACCGGCCCTGCCGCGTATCTACCCCTCAGGGAAGGGGTTGTGAACGTCGACCTCGGTCGACTCGAAGTCCTTTGTGTTGCGGGTCGCGACCGTGAGCCCGTTCTCTATGGCGGTCGCGGCAAGCAGTGAGTCGACCACCGGCAACGGTCGATCGGCATTCAGAGCACCCCACCGCTTCGCGACGTCGAGCGTCACAGGAAGCAAGCGTTCCTGGTAAGCCTGTTCGAGTCCATCGATCCACTCCGTCAAGGACTCCGAGACAGCGTCGTCACCCCGCACCGCCAGCTTGAGCGCACCCTTGCGCAGCTCGCCGATAGTCAACACCGAAACATACAGATCGTCGTCCCGCTGGGCGGCAAGCCATCTGACGACCGCTTGATCAGGACGCTTGCGCCGCAACTCGGAAACCACATTGGTATCGAGCAGGTAGGTCATATCAATTCGTCCAGGTCGATCTCACGAGGAAGCGAGCGGTCACGCTCGATGTCGAGATCATCGATCGTCGGCCCACTGAGCAGATACTCGGCGAACGAGATCTTCGGCCCGGACATCCGTCGGTAATCGTCGATGCTCACGACGACCGCCACCTCCTCACCATGCTTGGTGATCGTCTGCGGAGAACCGGCCACCGCCTCGCGTACGACCTCACTGAACCGCTGCTTGGCCTCTTGGAGTTGCCATGTCATCACACCCACCTCCTCTATCTAGACAGACTAGACCGAATCTGCCTCGAAACCCAGGTCGATTCCGATCGTCAACGATGGGTTGACGACCACGGACCGTCAACCTATGGTTGACGCATGACCAACAGCCCAGACCCCACCCTCAAGGCCGTACGCCTCGACACCCTCATCGACTCGATCAAGAAGGCTCGCGACGAACCGCTCGACCAGCTGGCCGACGCGATGGTCGTCGGCGAGCACCTGGGCGAGGTCGCCGACCACCTGATCGGCCACTTCGTCGACCAAGCCCGCCGCTCCGGCGCCTCCTGGACCGACATCGGCACCCGGATGGGGGTGACGAAGCAGGCGGCCCAGAAGCGGTATGTCCCGAAGGCCGGTGACCAGGCGCTCGACCCGAACGCCGGGTTCGCGAAGTTCACCCCGCGTGCCCGCACGGTCGTGGTCACCGCCCAGGCGGAGGCCCGCAAGGCGAGCAACGCCGAGACCGGGGTGCCTCACCTGGTCCTCGGCCTCCTCGCCGAGCCCGAGGGCGTCGCCGGCCACGCGATCCGGGGGCAGGACGTCACCCTCGACGCGGTGCGGGACGCGGCCACCGCGGCCACCCCGGCACCGTACGGCGAGGTCGGCGAGATGATCCCGTTCACCGCCGACGCCAAGAAGGTGCTCGAGCTGACCTTCCGCGAGGCCCTGCGTCTCGAGCACTCCTACGTCGGCACCGAGCACATCCTGCTTGCCCTCCTCGAGCACGAGGACGGCACCGGCATCCTCCACCAGGCCGGGCTCGAGAAGCCCGCGACCGAGCAGAGCATCACCTCGATCCTCGACTCGCTGACCCCGTAGCCACCAGGCAGGGGCTACCTCGTCTCAGTGACCGCCGGGGCGAGGACGATGTCGAAGCGCACCTGCGACCAGGTGCCTTCGACGGCACGGCCGTCGGGGGTCGGGGTGCCCGCAGGATGCTGGGGGAACTGCTTGATCAGCGAGTCCTTGACCCCGAAGACGGTGTCCTTCCGGCCGATAGGGTCGCCCTCGGGGAAGATGTGGGTGACCAGCGTGCGGCAGCCCTCGTGGGTGACCATGAAGTGCAGGTGCGAGGCGCGCAGCGGCGAGCGTCCGACCGCGGCCAGCATCTTCCCCACGGGGCCGTCGTCGGGGATCGGGTACGGCGTGGGCGTCAGCCCCCAGAACCGGTAGCCGCCCTCGGCGTCGGTGAACAGGTGCGCCCGGGCCGCACGTGTGTCCGCGTCGCGCTGCACGTCGTAGAGCCCGTCTTCGTCGGCCTCCCAGACCTCGATCTTGGCTCCGGCCAGCGGGCTCCCGTCGGTGTCGGTGACCGTGCCGGTCACCCAGCACGGCTCGCCCGGGGCGCCGAAGGCCATGTCGCCGCCGAGCTCGATCGCCGGGGAGTCGTCCACGAAGAACGGGCCGAAGACGGTGGCCTCGGTCGCGTCGGCGTACGCCTCGTTGTTGATGTTGATCGTCTGCATCGAGGCGCCGAGGGTGTCGGAGAGGAGGATGAACTCCTGGCGGACGTCGTCGGTGATGTGGCCGGCCTTGGTCAGGAACTCGATGGCCGAGCCCCACTCCTCCTCGGTGAGGCGTACGTCGCGGATGAAGCCGTGCAGGTGCTTGACCAGCGAGACCATGACCTCCTTCAGGCGCGGGTCCTCGCAGGCGTCGAAGGACGCGACCACGGTGTCGACCAGGGTCTGCTCGACCTCCTGCTGCTCGGGGGATACGTCGCTCATCAGCTCTCCTCGCGCTTGTCGGGGTGTGCTCCCGCCCACGCCGCTCTCAGCAGCGCGGCCAGGTTCGCCTCGGTGACCGGGGCCGGGTTGTTGTCGGGGATCGCGGCCAGGATCGGCGCGACCGCCTGGGCGATGCCGTCCTCGGGCATGCCGTAGTCCTTCAGCGCCTGCGGCGCTCCGAGCGTCGTACGCAGCCCCGCCAGCCCCTCCACAGCGCTCGCTGCCCCGAACGCCGAGGCCATCCGCGCCTCCGCCTCGGGAGCGGAGGGCGCGTTGAAGGCGAGCACGTGCGGGAGCACGACCGCGTGGGTCTGGGCGTGCGGCAGGTCGAACATGCCGCCGAGCACGTGGCAGATCTTGTGGTGCATCCCGGAGCCGGCCGAGGTGAACGAGACCGCGGCCAGATAGGCGCCGTAGAGGGTCTGCTCGATGCCCTCGACGCCGGCAGAGTCCCGCGCGACCTTCGGCAGGCCCGCGGCGAGCCCCCGGATGCCCTCGGTCGCGAAGACCTGGTCGATCGGGTCGACCCGCGGCCCCCACATCGCATCGACGCAGTGGGCGAGCGCGTTGAGCCCGCTGGCGACGGCCAGCTCACCGGGCAACGTGGCGAGCAGGGAGGCGTCGTAGACGACGGCGCCCGGCAGCACCCGCGGATCCACCCCGGTGGTCTTGGTCCCGTCCGAGGTCAGCCCCCACACGTCGGTCGCCTCGGAGCCGGCGTACGTCGTCGGCACCGCCACGATCGGCAGCCCGGTGGTGAGCGCGACCGCCTTGGCGAGCCCGGTGGTCGAGCCACCACCGATGCACACGATCGCGTCGACGGTGTGCTCCGCCGCCCGGGCACGCGCCCGCTCGGCCACCTCGACCGGCACGTGCATCACGACCTCGTCGTGGCGCAGCGCGACCGGGATCTCGGAGGTGATCCGGGCGGCAGTCTCGGCTTCACGCCCGGAGGCGATGACCATCACCCGCCGAGCGCCCAGCCGGTCGATCTCGGCCGCCAACGCGGCGTCCGCCTCGCCGGTGGCGAAACGGACCCGCTGCGGCAGCGACTCGTGTGTGAACCTCATCGTCCCTCGCTCAGGTCGCGGTTCAGGCCTTGCCCAGCAGGGTCGCGACCGCGGCCCCCAGGGCGGCGCCCGGGTCGTCGGGGAGCGACATCGCGCGCCAGGCGACATGCTTGTCGGGGCGTACCAGGATAGCGCCCGACTCCTCGACCTCGCGCAGCTTGGCCCAGTCGAAGTAGAGGTCGGTGACCGCTCGTCCGGGGCCGATCACGACGGTCTCGAGCGGGATCCCGAAGGTCGCCTTGGCGTCGGCCGCGGCCTCCTCCCAGGCCTCGCCCGCGACGCCGGTGATCAGCGTCCATCGGGTGTAGGGCGCGAGGTCGAGCATCGCGTGCTTCTCGACGTTGTCACCGACCCAGGCATGCGGAAGGTGGGCCCCCGGCGAGGTCGACATCTGGTGGTAGAGGTCTTCGTCGGCGCTCGGCGCGGGCCGGGTGCCGTCGGAGACGATCGCGTCGGACTCGTAGAACTGGCCGAGCTCGACCCCGTGGGCGTTGAACTCGTAGTTCTTCCGCTCCATCGCAGTGACCAGCGCAGCGCGCTTGGCGGCGCCCTCAGGGGTGTTGGCCTTGCGCTCCTCGATCGCCTTCGCCATCTCCTCACCCTCGAGACCGACGACGCCGAGCGCCTCGAAGAGCTCGCCGAACTCGCGCCCCGACTGGTTGGCCCGGGTGACGATGCGCTTGGCGACCGGGGTGCGCTCGGTGGAGTAGGACTCCAGGAGCGCCGGATCGGCATAGCCCTGCAGCACTGCGGCGAGCTTCCAGGCCAGGTTGTAGGAGTCCTGGATCGAGGTGTTGGAGCCGAGACCGTTCGACGGCGGGTGGCGGTGGATGGCGTCGCCGGCACAGAAGACCCGGCCCTTCTGGGCGTGGGTCGCGTACATCTCGTTGACGCCCCACAGCGAGTAGCCGGTCACCTCAGGCTCCAGGCCGGGCATGCCGAGCAGGTCGCGGATCACCTTTACCGCGTACTCCTCGGTCAGCTCCGGCGGCGGCTCGTTGATGTCGTAGCCCCACACGATCAGCCACTCGTCCCAGGGGCGCACCATCCGCACCAGGCCGGTGCCGATTCCGCCGACGTTCGAGCCGGGCTGGATGACCCAGTAGAGGACCGAGGGGCGGTGGTCGACGAGCTCGGCGAGGTCGGCCTTGAAGGTGATGTTCATCGAGCCGGCGATGTCCATCGCGCCCTCGAGCGGGAGGTCGATGTCGGCGCCCACCTGGGTGCGGGCGCCGTCGGCGCCGATGAGGAACTTCGACCGGATCTTGTACTCGTGGCCGGTGAGCCGGTCACGCGCGATCGTGGTGACGCCGTCGTCGTCCTGGGTGTGGGAGAGGTATTCGGTGGAGAACCGGGTCTGGGTGCCGCGCTCGGTCGCGTTGCGCACCAGGATCGGCTCGAGGTAGGTCTGCGGGATGTCGACGGTGAGGCAGGGGGAGGCGAGCTGGTAGTCGCCCTCGCGGTCGGGGCGCGTGCCCCAGGTGCGGATCCGGCCGATCTCCTCGCCGGCGATGCTGGTGCAGAAGACGGTGTCACCGACCAGCTCGTGGGGAGTCGCCTCCGCCAGCACCTGATCCTCGATACCCAGGTCGCGGAAGATCTCCATCGCGCGCTGGTTGGTGATGTGCGCGCGCGGGGTGTTCGCGGTCCAGCGGTATTTCGTGATCATGATGTTGTCGACGCCGAGCTCGCTCAGGAAGAGCGCGGCGGACGCACCGGCCGGACCGGAGCCGACGACGAGCACGTCGGTGGTCACCACGTCCTCGGTCTCAGGAACCTCGGTCGCTTGTTGGCCGTCGTCGAAGACTGGCATGTTCCTCACCTTTCCGGGACCGCGGCGGGGTGTGGGATCGCAGTCTCCAAGTGAGTCTTACCGTCCCGCGGTTGAACCTTCAACTGCAGGGGTCGTCGACTGGCGGAAATCCGCCGACGGAAGCCAGTCGAGGATCGCGGCGACCGTCGAGTCGGGCCGGCGGGCCCATTTGAAGTGGTCGATGCCGTCCTCGTCGAGATGCACCCTGCTGACGTCGAGCCCCGGCATCCGCCGGTGGATCTCGTCGACCGTCGAGCTCGGGGCGAGCCAGTCACCCTCGATGGAGACGATCAGGGCGGGCTTCTCGAGCTCCCGCATCAGCGACGCGACGTCACGCTTCGGCCGACCGAAGCGGAGACGGCCGGTGCGGGCGTAGCGCGACCACTCGCGCATCAGCGTCCTGGCCTCGCGGCCGGCGAACTTGAGCTGCTTGCCGGGGAAGTGGCCGACGACCTGGCCGATCAGGCCCATCGCCTGGCTGGCGACCAGGAAGCCCGGCCCGTAGTTGCGCCAGTAGGGCGTCTGCGAGGCGACGTAGACCAGACCCGCGACCTTGCCGGGGTTCAGCGCCGCGTAGGCACTGGTGGTCTGCCCGCCGAGACTGTGACCGACGATGTACGCCGCACCCGCCGAGGCCGGGATCAGCTCGCCGAGACGGTCGACGGCGGCGTCGATGTCGTCGACCAGGTCGGCGTAGCCGAAGTCGTAGGACCAGCCGGCGGTCTTGCCGCCGACCTCCTCGTGGCCGCGCTGCTCCATGCGCCCGACGTTGAGGCCGGCCTGGACGAGGGCGACGATCAGCTTGTCGTAGTAGCCGGCCGGCATGCCCATGGCGGGCACGATCAGCAGCGTCGGCGCTTCCGGGTCCGCCGCGCGGGCGACGGTCAGGGTGAAGCTGGTGCCCTCGGCACGCTCCACGGCGTAGGTCTCGCTCACGCGGCCAATGTTACTCGTGAGTATCCCCAGGGTCATGCGGCCCGGGGTAGCGAAAGATCACACTCGGGCTCCACAGGCTCACACAACTGTGGACAATCCTGTGGATAACTGGTTGCAACGAGGCTACTTCGCCGTGGCGCCGGGAATCGTGACCGCATGACCCACCGGGAAGACCTCGTAGCGCCCGCGCGAGGCCAGGCCCCACAGACCCTTCGGCGCCAGCAGCACGACAGCGATCGCGACCGCGCCGAGAGCGATGAGATACCAGGTGCCGTAGGAGTCGAGCGCCTGCTGCAGCGCGAAGAAGATCACCGCGCCCAGGATCGGACCCTCGATCGTGCCCAGCCCGCCGATGACCACGATGAAGATCATGAAGGCGGTGTACTGCACCGAGTAGACCGAGTCGGGCGAGACCCGCAGCCCGTTGATCGCGATCAGGGCGCCGGCCAGACCGGCTCCGCCCGAGGCCGCGACGTAGACGATCCGCTGCGAGCGCCGCACGGTGACGCCGAGGGACGCGGCCGCGACGGCGTCGTCACGGATCGCGGTCAGACCGAGGCCGACGCGCGAGCGCATCAGGACGTACGTCGCGAGCACCACGAGCACGGCCAGCACGAGCGCCAGGTAGTAGACCGTCGCGATCCGGGTCACCCGGTCGACGCCCTGGAAGGCGGTGAGCGAGAGGCCGGAGCCGCCGCCGAAGGCGGGCAGCTCCTGGGTGACCAGCTTGAACACCTCGGCCACCACCCAGGTGCCGATCGCGAAGTAGCCTCCGACCAGCCGGAACAGCAGGAACGAGGTGGGCAGCGCGAGAGCCGCGCAGACCACGCCGGCCGCCACGACGGCCACCGGGACCGGCAGCCCGACGACGTCGGCGAGCACGATCACGCCGTAGCCGCCGGCGCCGATGAACGCCTGCTGGCCGATCGAGACCAGCCCGCCATAGCCGGCCATCAGGTTCCAGGTCGTGCCGAGGATGATCAGCGCGAAGAGCGTGACCAGGTTCGTCACGTCGCCCGGGCTGAAGACGAACCACGGCGCCGCGGCCAGGAACACCACGACCGCGGCCAGGACACCGCCGCCGGCCAGCGACGACCAGCCGCCGCGTACGACCTTCGGGGTTCCTGTCGTGTTCACAGTCATGCGGCCACCGCCTTCGGGAGCAGGCCCTGGGGTCGGAACAGGAGCACGACGAGGAAGACCAGGTGGCCGGCGAGGACGCCGTAGGCCGGGTCGATCTGGGCGCCGACGGTCTGCGCGACGCCGAGCACGAGCCCGCCGAGGAGCGTGCCCCACAGCGAGCCGAGGCCGCCGATGATGACGGCTTCGAAGGCGAAGATGAGCACCAGATCGCCGTACGTCGGGCTGAACTGCGTCGACATGCCGAGGAAGACGCCGGCCAGCGCGACGGTGCCGATCGCGATCGCGGTGGCGAGGGCGTACATGTGCTTCTGGTCGATGCCCATCAGCGTGGCCGCCTCGGGGTCGTCCCTGGTCGCGCGCATGGCGCGGCCGATGCGGGTGTGGGAGAGGTAGAGCTGCAGGCCGACGATGACGGCGACCGCGACGACGAGGGTCAGCAGCGAGAAGACGCCGAGCCGGAGCTGGCCGAGCTCGACCGAGTCGGTGGCGAGGTCGCCGACCGAGATCTTGCGGGTGTCGGCGGTGAAGATCTCCTGGAGCAGGTTGGCGCCGATGACGGCGAGGCCGAACGAGACCAGCAGCGGGCTCAGCTCGCCGTGGCGCAGGGCGGCGTTGAACAGGCCGCACTGGATGGCGTAGCCGACCGCGGCGAGCACCGGGATCACGACGACGAGCGTGAGGAACGACGGCATCCCGGTCTGCTGGACGAGCCAGAGCGCGAGGTAGGCCGCAGCGACGGCGAGCACGCCGTGGGCGAGGTTGACGATCCGCATCACGCCGAAGATGAGGCTCAGACCGCAGGCGAGCAGTGCGTACTGGCCGCCGAGCAGGAGTCCTTGAAGGACCGCGTTGATCCAGTCCATCTAGCTCGTCTCCCGGGTGTCGTCGATCCCGAAGTACGCCGCCTGGACCTGCTCGCGCGTGACCTCGCTCTTGGCCCCTTCGAGGACCGTGCGGCCCTCGAGGATGCACTGCACCCGGTCGGCGACGGTCAGCGCCTGGGTGAGGTCCTGCTCGACCACGAGCACGGTCGTCCCCTTCTCGGCGATCGCGGGGAGCGCCTGGTAGATGTCGGCGACCACGACCGGGGCGAGGCCGAGGGAGACCTCGTCGAGCAGGAGCAGCCTCGGGTTGGACATCAGCGCCCGGCCGATCGCGGTCGCCTGCTGCTCGCCGCCGGAGAGATGGGCGCCGCGGCGGGTGCGCAGCTCGGCAAGGAGCGGGAAGGTGTCGTAGACGGCCTGGAGGCTCCAGGGGCCGGGGCGGCGCCCGTGGGCACCGACCTCGAGGTTCTCCTCGACGGTCAGCGAGCCGAAGATACGTCGCCCCTCCGGGGTGAGGGCGATGCCCTCGCGGACCCGGCGGTGGGCGGGCGTGCGGGAGACGTCGTGGCCGTCGAAGCGGACCTGCCCGGCGCTCGGTCGGAGCAGACCCGCGATCGTCTTGAGCAGCGTCGACTTGCCGGCGCCGTTGGCGCCGATCACAGCCAGCGTCTCGCCCTCGGCGACGGTCAGGGTGATGCCGTGCAGGGCTCTGAAGTCTCCGTAGTCGACGTCGATCGCATCGACCTCGAGCAGCTTGCTCATGGGGTCTCGCCCTCCAGGTCGGGGGAGCCGAGGTAGACGGAGGCGACGGCATCGCTCGCCATCACCTCACGCGGGTCGCCGGTGGCGACGACGTCGCCCTGGGCCAGGCACATCAGCCGGTCGACGACCTGCAGCAGCGCGTGCACGATGTGCTCGATCCAGATGACCCCGGTGCCGCCGTCGCGGATAGCGGCGACGGTCGAGATCAGCGCGGGCAGCTCGTGCTCGGTCAGCCCGCCGGCGATCTCGTCGAGGAGCAGCAGCCGTGGCCGGGTGGCCAGCGCGCGGGCGAGCTCGAGCCGTTTGCGGTCGAGCAGGCGCAGCGATCCGGCGGGAGCGTTCGCGACGTGGGTGAGACCGGCCGTCTCCAGCGCTTCCCAGGCCTGGGCGTCGGCCGCCCGGCGGCGCAGCCCGGCACCGAAGGTGGACCCGACCAGCGCATTCTCGAAGACGGTCATGCCCTCGAACGGACGCGGGATCTGGAACGTACGCCCGATGCCCATGGCCGTGCGGTGCGCGGCCGGAGCGCGGGTGATGTCGGCGCCGTCGAAGCCGATGCGACCGGCGTCGACGGGGAGAGCGCCGGTGATCAGGTTGAGCAGGGTCGACTTGCCGGCGCCGTTGGGCCCGACGATGCCGAGCGCCTCGCCCGCGGCCACATGGAAGGAGACCGAGCGGGCCGTGACGACCTGGCCGAAGGACTTGGCCAGGCCGTCAGCGTCGAGCAGGGTCACTTCAGCGCCTCGGGCTCGCCCCCGAGAGGTACGTCGGGCGCCAGCGAGTTCTGCACGACGACCAGCTCGAAGGGGTGCTTGCCACCTTCGACCTGACGCCACTGGCCGCCCGCGATCGGGGTCTTCGCGACGTACGGCGGGACGTTCTTGTCCTTGCCCCAGGCGACGTCGCCGACGACCGTGGAGACCTCCAGCCCGGACAACGCCTTGGTGACCGCGTCGGCGTCGGTGGACCCGGCCTCGGTCACCGCCGCGGTCGCGACCTCGAAGAGCGCGTGCGCGAAGCCCAGTGGCTGGGTCCACTGCTTGCCGGTCTTCTTCTCGTACGCATCGGCGAGCTCCTGTGCGGACTCGCCGGTCAGCGACGACTCGTAGGGAGCGGTCGGGGTCCACCACACCTCGGTGGACAGGTTGTGAGCGATCGGGCCCAGGGCCTCGACGGACGACGGAAAGAGGAGGGCCTTGCCGATGGTGGCCACCTTCGGCTTGTAGCCCTGCTGCTTGGCCTGCTGCCAGAAGGTGGTGAAGTCGGGCGGGATCGGCACGCCGACCAGCACGTCGCTGCCCTGGTAGGCACCGATCTGGGCGGAGAAGTCCTTGGTGCCGTTGGGGTAGTTGCCCGGGTTCTTGATGGTGACGCCGGACGCCTTGGTGAGCGCCGGGAAGTTGGCGCCCCAGGCCTCGCCGTCGGGGTCCTTCGGGAACAGGCCGCCGGCCTTCTTGTTGTTGTCGACCTTGCTCCAGATGTCGGCGTAGACCGCCGAGACGTCCTCGAGACCCCAGAAGAAGTGGTAGCTGTACTTCAGGTCGGCCGGCTTCTCGCCGCTGCGGATCGCGAACGGCTGCCACGGCGCGACCGTCGTGATGCACGGGACGGAGTTGGCCTCGCACTGCTCCGAGACCGGGTTGACGATGTCGGGGGTCGAGGAGGCGACGATGATGTCGGCGCCGTCCTTGTTGATCAGGTCGCCGGCCACCGACCCGGCCTTCGTCGAGTCGCTCTGCGCGTCACGCACCACGATCTCGACGTCGAGCTCCTCGTCGCCTGCCTTGACCGGGTGGTCCTTGAAGTAGCCCTCGAGCTCGTCGACGACGAACTTGTTGGCCTCGCCGAACGGCGCCGAGGAGCCGGTCTCGGTGGAGACGAAGCCGATGGTGAGGGTGTCGTCGCCACCACCGCCTTCGCCGCCGATGCCGCCCGACCCGCAAGCGGTCAGGGTCAGCGCCATCGCTGCGACACCGGCGGCGGCCATGCCCAGGCCGCGTCCGGTGGTGAGTCCGTTGCGCACGTACTTCTCCTTAGGAGTGGGGGATTCGAGGAGCGTGGTCCGCCATGCCCCCGCGGGTTCAGATCCGGGGCTCTCGACGGAATCGCATGGAAGGACTATCGGATCTTCGTGGACTTGTCATCCTTTTGTGCCGAAACGTCAGGTCTGCAGGCCGAAAGGTCACTTCTGCAGGTCGAGTGGGCACCGAGGTGCCCACTCGACCTGCAGAAGTGACTTCTCGGCGGGGGTCGGCCCGGGTAGGAACTTAGGGAAGACTTACCTTTCTGGAATGATTCAAGAAAAGGTGGCACAGTAGGCATCACTCCAGAAGTCCACATCCGATCCAGGGGGATTCACCGAACATGGCCACGAAGACCGCCAGCTCCACCAGCAGCGCAAACCACACCTCCCACCCGGCGTTCGTGCCGAGCCAGTCCTTCGCGACCCAGACGCAGCGCGTGCTCGTGGACCTGACCGAGCTCAGCCTCCAGGGCAAGCAGCTGCACTGGAACGTCGTGGGCAAGAACTTCCGCGACATGCACCTCGTGCTCGACGAGGTCGTCGACGCTGCCCGCGCCTTCACCGACGAGGTCGCCGAGCGTATGCGCGCGCTCTACATCGTCCCCGACGGCCGCACCGCCACCGTCTCCGAGGACACCACCCTCGCCCCGCTCCCGAGCACCGAGGTCGACACCGCGACGTGCGTCGACCTGGTCGTCGCCGCGCTCTACGCCACCTCGAAGACCGCTCGCGACATCCACGACGACATCGACGCCGAGGACCCGACCACGGCCGACCTGCTCCACTCGATCATCGACCGGCTCGAGCAGCTGGCCTGGATGATCGACGCCGAGAACCGGGTCGCCAACCAGTCGAAGCCGGCTCAGCTCACCGTCTGAGCACGCTCACCCACGAAGGCGCCCCGCGAGCTGCTCGCCGGGCGCCTTCGTCGTACGCACGTCGAGTCGGCTCGTTCTAACGAGCCGACTCGGCGCGAATCCCGGTCAGAACGAGCCGACTCGGCATGTCTGCCGACGACGCGTCACCTGGCAGATCGCAGCAGCTGGCGCAGGTCGGTAGACGGGTCGGCGAGATCAGCGGCGCGTACGTCGACACCGCGGTCGATCATCCGGCGGGCCGCGCGCACGGCCTTCGGGTCGTCGACCGCGACCGCGCCGACGACACGCTCACCACGGAGCGTGAAGACCGTGAACGGCGGCTCGCCGAGGGTGCCGCGTACGACCTGCTCGTGCTCACCCTCGGGCTCGTGCATCTCACCGACGACCTCCACGTGCAGGTCGTAGCGGTCGGTCCAGAACCACGGCGCCGAGGCCGCCGGCGCGTCGACGCCGAGGATCGTGGCCGCTGCTCGAGCGCCGTCGTGCACGGCCGCCTCCCAGTGCTCCGCGCGGCGGTGGCCCTGACGTCGGGCGCAGTCACCGACGGCGAGAACAGTCGGGTGCGAGGTGACCTGGTGGTCGTCGACGACGACGCCGTTGTCGACGTCGAGGCCGGCTTCCTTCGCCATGGCCGTGTCGGGCACCATCCCGACGGCGAGCAGCACGGCATCGAACGTACGCGGCGACGCCTCGCCCGCGATCTGTGCGACGACCCCGGCGTTGGTCGACTCGACCTTCTCGACCGTGGCGGTCACCGTCTCCGCACCATGAAGAGCATGCAAGGAGTGCAGCCACTCGGCGACCTGGGCGCCGACCGCCGCCGCGATCGGCGGGTTCGCGGGATCGACGAGCACCACCTCGCACCCCAGCTTGCGGGCGGTCGAAGTGACCTCGGCCCCGATCAGCCCCGCGCCGACCACCAACAGTCGCGCGCCCGGGAGCAGTACGGCCCGGAGCCCGTCGGCGTCCTCGGCGCTCCGCAGCAGATGGATACCCGTGGTCGAGCGCGGGATCCCGCTACCGGCCGGCGGACGGTCGAGCAGACCCCGAACGACGCGTTCGATGTCCGGCCACAGCGGCCAGCCACCCGTCGCCAGGACGATCCGGTCGGCGGAGAGCTGTCGGCCGTCGGAGAGCGTCACCGTGCCGGCCGCCGGATCCAGCGCCGCCGCCAAGCCCCTGATCACGTCGATCCGCTGCCCCGCATACCACTCCGGAGCCTGCAGCGCGATGGACTCGAGGTCCTTCGCGCCCGACAGATACGCCTTGGACAACGGCGGACGGTCATAGGGGAACGGGTCGGCGGTGAGGAGCGTCAGACCGCCGGCGTACCCGTTCTTCCGCAGCTCCGTGACGGTCGAGACCCCGGCGATCCCGCCACCGACAACGACGACCGAGGCAACGGACGAGGCGACCATCAGGGTCGTTCACCCGGGAACAGGTAGACCTCCCCGTCACGCACCTCGACCCGGTGAGCCACGGTGTCACGCGTGGCCGGGAGCCCGTCGACCTTGCCGGTCCTGAGGTTGAACGTCGAGGAGTGCAGCGGGCACTCGACGTCGTCGCCTTCGACCCACCCCTCGGCCAGCGACGCGGTCTCGTGGGTGCAGGTGTCGTTGAGAGCCCAGCAGGTGCCGTCCTCCTTGCGCAGGATGGCGATGTCGTCGTCGGTGCCGGTGATGTCAGAGGAGATGGCGATGCCCTCGCCCTCCGGGATGTCGTCGACGGACGCGACGCGGATGCCTGTGCTGTCTCCGCCGTTTCCACTGTGTGCGGTCATGTCCCCATCTTCCACTGCCGCACACATCGAGCCGGCCACCTCCCCCGAGGTGACCGGCTCGATCCCTACGTTCGGGCCGGTTTGATCAGTCCGGGCAGGTGTGGCGGTAGTCGGACAGGCTGGAGGACGACGGCGGCGGGCACAGGAACTGCGAGTAGCGCGTGTCGTCGTCGACATATCTCTTCAGCCAGGTGACGTAGAGGCGTCCCTGCCAGTCGTCGTCGGTGTTGGCGATGAGGTGTCCGGCACCGGCGACCTCCCCGTACGCCTTCTCCCGCGCCCCCGTGGCCGAGGTGTAGAACGGGATCGAGTGGGAGGCGACCGGCGCGATCGTGTCGTCCTCCGCGCCGATGATCATCGTCGGCACCCTCACCTCCGGCCAGGTCTTGTCGGTGTGCCAGGGCTGCAGGGCGACCGCCGCCTTGAGCGACGAGTTGGCCTTCGCGGCTTCGAGCGTGCCGCCACCGCCCATGGAGTGGCCCGAGACGGCGATCCGCGACTCGTCCAGACGCGAGGCGACCGCGGAGGACGCGCCCTTCTTCAGGTAGTCGACGGCAGCGAGGATCTGCGTGCCACGGCTGCCCGGCTGGTCGTAGATGGAGTTGGTGTCGATGGCGAACACGACGAACCCGTGGGAGGCCGCCCGTCGTGCGATGGAGTCATACATCCACGACGAGGCCGTGAAACCGGGGGCGAGCACGACCCCGCCGTACGTCCCCTCGTCGGTGGAGCTGGGGTAGTAGATCGTGCCGCCGCCGAAGCCGGAGACAGCCGAGGAGACCGAGGTCGTGGAGAGCGCGAACGTGCCGTGGGAGAGCACGCTCGACGCCGTTGGATCCGGGCCTCGCTGATAGGTGTCCGCCTCGGCCGGCGCCGCCGTGCCGAGGAAGGGGACTGTCAGTGCCGCGGCGAACGCGGCGATTCGAAGAGGGAGTGATCTGCGCACCGAGCCAGCTCCTTCGATCATCTGGCCCCGGGCTGTCCGGGGTCCCAGTTGATACTCGACGGTAACGACGTCGTCGGTCACCGGCAGCGGAGTCGAACCTCTTTGGGCGGTCACCACAAAACCGCCTCCGGCGACGTGCGCAGGTGTGGGGTGCGTACGTCGCCGGATGGGCAGCGGGGCCAATCAGCTCCGCTTCAGCAGTGCCTAATTGCTTCGAGCTCCGCTTCAGCAGTGCCTAATTGCTTCGAGCTCCGCTTCAGCAGGAAAGGTTCCCGCCCGGGTCGACCCCGAGCAGACTGGTGATCTCCGTGTAGTTGTCGATGCGGCTCTGCACCTGACCGGGGTTGCCACCGTCGCACTCGATGGACCCGTTGATGGCGCGGATGGTCTCGCCGAAGCCGGAGCCGTTGGTCATGGCGGCGTGCGGCGTCATGGTGCCGGGGCCGGACTGGGTGTTCCAGTACCAGAGCCCGGTCTTCCAGGCGACCGCCGAGTCGGTGGCGACCAGGTTGGGGTTGTTGAGCAGGTCGATACCGAGCGCGTCACCGGCGGCCTTGTAGTTGAAGTTCCAGCTCAGCTGGACGGGGCCGCGACCGTAGTACTGGTCGTTGCCGGCCGGGCAGCCGTAGGACTGGTTCGGGTCGCAGTAGTGCGGATAGTTCTCTTCGTTCTGCTCCACGACGTACTGCAGGTCGCCGGTCTCGTGCGCGACGTTGGCGATGAACGCCGCCGCCTCCTGCTTCTGGACCGTGTCGTCACCGGTGTTGGTGAACTCGGGGTAGGCGCTGAGCGCTTCGACGAGCCCGGCGTAGGTGTAGAAGGGGTTGCGGTTGGGGAAGAGCTGGTTGAACTGCTCCTCGCTGACCGGGAACTCGTCGGCCGTCGTCGCCGGGGCGTCGGAGGCCGAGCCGCCGATGTTCACGTCGATGCAGGCGTAGAACGCGTTGTCGGTGTCGGCGACGTTCCACACGGCGAGCACCTTCTGCTGACCGGTGAAGGAGCCGAAGTCGACCTGGTGCTCGACGGTGGCCGGCGGCTGGGCGCCGCCGTCGTCGAACTCGGCGATCTTGGTGTCGCCGATGAAGTATTGCCAGGTGCTGGTGGAGTGCCGAGCGCTCAGCGACCACGTGAACGTGTGGGACGAGCCGACAGGAGTGGCCTGCCAGCCCTTGGAGTCGTCGTCGAGCTCGGCGAACCGAGAGTTGCCGCCGGAGCAGCTGGTCAGGCCCTTGGGGCCCTCGACGCTCTGCGGCTCGTATTTGATGTCCCCGCACTCGACGGTGCCGGCAGCACACTGTGCCTGTCGGCTCGGCGGGTCCGAGATGTAGCCGTGCGCACTTGCAGGGCTCGTCGGCAGCATGGCCAGGACGGGCGCCAGCAAGATCCCGCCGAGAACGGCGATCTTTGTGGGAGTACGCATTCCAAGCTCCTTGAGGGGGTTGAGATGGATGGCGATGGATGCCCCACTGTAAGGTTCCTTTACAGTAACCGTCTAGACCCAATCTGGACATTCACCGGCGAGAGCCGCTCAATTGTTAAGTTGGTTTCCTGAAAACCGACCCGCCCGCGAAAGGAGCGCCAGCGTTGTCGAGCGCGCCGAAGACCCACCTGATCCGCGACACCAACGACCGCGCGGCTCTGGATCTGATGCTCTCGGACGGACCGGTGACGAAGACCCGACTCGGCGAGCTGGTCGGCCTCTCGAAGGTGACGGCCGGCCAGCTGCTGACCCGCCTGGGCGACCGCGGTCTGGTCGAGGTCGTCGGCTCCCAGCAGGGCGGCCGCGGACCCAACGCGGCCCTCTACGGAGTGGTGCCGTCGGCCGGCTATGTCGCCGCCGTCCACATCGGCCCCGACCGGATCACCGCATCGGTCGCCGACATCACCGGCACCGTGCTGGCCACCGGCTCCCTTGATCCGCACGAGGCCTCCGACCCGGTCGCGGCCGTGCGCGGCACCGTCACCGCCGCCACCCGGAGCGCCGGCATCACGGTCTCGCAGCTGAGCTGCCTCTCGATCGGCACGCCCGGCATGATCGACCCTCGCACCGGCGACATCCGCTTCGCCAACGATCTGCCCGACTGGCGCGCAGGCGTCCTGGAAGAGCTGCGCGGCAGCTTCCGTCGCCCGATACTGATCGAGAACGACGTCAACCTCGCCGGCCTCGCCGAGCAGTCCCTCGGCGCCTCCCACGGCGTCAAGGACTCGGTGCTCGCCTGGATCGACCGAGGTCTCGGCCTCGCGGTGATCGTCGACGGCCGGCTCCACCGCGGGGTCGGCGGCGGCGCGGGCGAGATCGGCTACCTGGCGGTGCCCGGCACCTCGACGCCCCACGGCACCGACAGCCCGCAGCACGCCGCCTTCCAGTCGCTGGTCAGCTCCGAGGCCATGGACACCCTCGCGCGCGCGTTCGGCCTGCGCGGCACCGGCATCGAGTGCGTACGCGCCGCCGTCGACGGCGACCCCGACGGCGAGCCGTTCCTCGACGAGCTGGCCCGACGCCTGGCGCTCGGCCTGGCGGGCATCTGCGTCGTGCTCGACCCCGAGCTGTGCGTGCTCGCCGGCGAGATCGGTCGCACCGGCGGCGCGGCCCTGGCCTCTCGCGTGCAGAAGGCGATCGCCGCCCTCGGCCCCAACGTGCCCGACGTCGTCCCCACCGAGATCACCGGCGACCCGGTCCTCCGCGGAGCCCTCCAGATCGGCCTCGACACCGCCCGCGACGAGGTCTTCTCCCACCAGGGCTGACCCCGACGCCTCACGCGCCTTCTCAGGGCAGAGCCCTGATGTCATAAGTACTCTGGCTACCTATTGTCGGAGCTGTGACCACCCAGATCCCCAGCGCATCCCCTCCTCGTGAGCGGCGCCCGCGCATCAGCCTGTTCTGCTTCCGCGCCGTCGCGGTGCTGACCGCGCTCCTCGCGATCGGACAGCCGATCTCCATCGGCTCCTACTTCGACGGCACCTTCGCGGCCCTCGGGTTCCACAGCGCCGGTGCCGCATTCCTCGAGCTCGTCGCCTTCGTGATGGTGATCGCCGCGGGCGCGGTCGTGGCGATGCGCGGCCGCTGGTGGTTCCTGTGGTCGTCGGTCGCGGTCTTCCTCCTCGTCTACCTCCAGGCGATCCTCGGCTACACCCGGGTGCTCCAGGTGCACGTGCCGGTCGGCGTCCTCACCGTCGGCGTGGTGGTGGCCGTGGCCGTCGCGGCCCTGCGCCGGGGCGCCGGCACCCCGCGGGAGGTGCGGCGATGAAGCTCGGGCGACGCACCCTCCTCGGGGCCACCCTGGCCGCACCGGCGGCCGGAGCCCTGACCTCCTGCGGCGAGGCTCCCGGGCAGACCGGGAAGATCCTGCGCAGCGCGGCACGGTTGCCGAAGGCGTACGAGACGCCGTTGCCGTTGCCGCCGATCAAGCGGCCCGCGGGCGGGGTGATCGAGATCGCCCAGCGCACGGCGTCGGTGGAGATCCTGCCCGGCCTGAAGACCGAGATGATGACCTACGACGGGGTCTTTCCCGGACCGACGCTGGAGACGCGCCGCGACCAGGCAGTGACCGTACGCCACACCAACTCCCTCACGCTACCGACCGCGACGCACCTGCACGGCGGGCACACGCCCGCCGAGAGCGACGGCTGGCCGACGGATCTGCTGGTGCCGGACGGCTTCGACCAGCACCATGCACATCACGCCGGCCACGAGACGATGGCCGACCCGAAAGCCCAGGTCAGATCCAAGAAGAGGGACTACCGCTATCCGCTCGAGCAGCCGGCGACGACGCTCTGGTATCACGACCACCGGATGGACTTCACCGGTCCGCAGGTGTGGCGCGGGCTGGCCGGTTTCCACATCATCCGCGACGACGAGGAGGATGCGCTCTCGCTGCCGCGCGGCGAGCGCGAGATCCCGCTGATGATCGCCGACCGGGCGTTCGCCGAAGACGGCGCGCTCCGCTACCCGGCGCTCGATCCGGAGCTGCTCGGGGAGCCTGGGGTCGACGACCGCTACATGGCCGGCGTGCTCGGCGACGTCGTGCTCGTCAACGGCGCTCCCTGGCCGGAGGCCGAGGTCGAGGGGGCGCAGCATCGGCTGCGGCTGCTCAACGCCTCCAACGCGCGTCGCTACGAGCTGAGCCTGCGGACCTCCGACGGGAAGTCGGTGAGGTTCACCCAGATCGGCTCCGACGGCGGCCTGCTCAGCAAGCCCGTCGAGCACGCCGAGATCACGATGGCCCCGGGCGAACGCTTCGACGTGGTCGTCGACTTCGGCCCGCTCGCGCCGGGCACGACGGTCGAGATGAGGAACGGTCTCGGCACCGGTCGCACCGCGCAGGTCATGCGTTTCCGCGTCACCCGCCGCGCGGCCGACGACGTCAAGATCCCCGACCGGCTGGTCGACGTGCCCTACGTCGAGAAGCCCGACGGAGCGGTCGTGCGCAGGTGGCACTTCCGCCGCGAGCACGTGCACGGCCGCCGGGGCTGGGGCATCAACGGCAAGCCCTTCGCGCCGGCCGTGCCCCAGGCGCGCGTGCCGCTGGGGTCCACCGAGATCTGGGAGTTCTACACCGACGCCCACCACCCGGTGCACGTGCACCTCTCACCCTTCCAGGTGCTGCGGCGCGGCAACCGCGGCCCCGGCCCGATGGATCTCGGCTGGAAGGACACCGTCGACGTCCGCCCGTATGAGGCGGTGCGGGTGCGGGTGCGGTTCGAGAGGTACGCCGGCCGGTTCCTCATCCACTGCCACAACCTCGAGCACGAGGACATGGCGATGATGGCCGGTTTCGAGACGGAGTGAGCGGCGTAAGCAGGCGGGCTCAGGCCAGGTCGAGCCGTCGCTCCATGTCGTCGAGCACCGCCTCGACCTTCCGGTAGGTCTGCGAGCTGTAGGCACCGATGCTGCGCTCGGCGACCAGCGCGGCGCGCATCTCGTCGAGGTAGCGGTTCTGCAGGATCAGGGTCTGCTCCCGCACCGCAGGACGGAACCTCGGCGCCTCGCGTACGCCTGCGAGCACCCGCGGCAGGATGTGGTCCTTGAGCTTGGCGACCAGCTTCGGGTCGATGGGCTCGCCGTCGATCGTCTGCGACTCCAGCGGCCCGAGGTTGTCGACGGCCGACTCGCCGACCTGACGTAGCAGGGCACGGAACGCGTCGTGCCTCTCCTTGGCGCTCACCGGGGAGAAACGCATCCGACGGATCACCGCCGGCAGGGTGAGCCCGAAGAGCACCAGCGTGATGAGCGCGACCAGGAACGCCGCCAGCACGACGGTCGCCCGGTGGGAGGCGCCGGCCGGGATGGTCTGAGCCGCCGCGACCGTGACGACGCCGCGCATGCCGGCCCAGCCCATCGTCACGAAGCCACGGGCGGTGATCGGTTCACGCTCCTCGAACTCGACGTCGGCCCGGCTGCGCGCCAGCCGCCGCCGGGCCGAGCCGATCCGGCTGTCCTCCCGGTCGTCGGCGGGGGTCATCGAGTCGAGATGCCCCTCGAACTGGTCGAGGCGCGCCCGGATCTGCTCGTTCTGGTCGGTGTAGCGGTCTTTCAGCGCCGGAACGGCCAGGCCGCCGAACCGGAGCACGACCAGCAGCACGAGCACGACCAGCACGAGCAGCGCGATCTCGCCGAGCGAGGTCTCGCCCTGGGCGGCGTCGATGAGCTCGGGCACCTGATAGCCCATGGCCAGGAAGACGCCGCTCTCCAGGATGAAGCTGAAGGTCGTCCAGGTGGTCGCCTGGGTCTGCCGGTCGCGTGCGCTGAACCGGTGGCTGCCGAGCGCGCCGGTCACCAGACCGGCGACCACCACCGCGAGCACTCCGGAGGAGTGCAGCTCCTCGGCCGGGAAGTAGGCGAGGAACGGCACCACCAACGAGATCGTCGTGTTGAGCACCGGGTCGTCCAGGCGCTGACGCAGCAGCACGGTGAGCCATCCGACGACCCCGCCGATGACGAGCGCACCGATCACGGCCCACCCGAACTCGAGGGCCGTACGCCCCAGCGAGAATGAGCTGGTCGCCGCCAGCCCCGCGACCGCCGTGCGCAGCACCACGAGGGCGGAGGCGTCGTTGACCAGGCTCTCGCCCTCCAGGATCGTCATCACCCGGGGCGGCAGCCCGACCCGGCGCCCGATCGCGGTCGCCGCCACCGCGTCGGTGGGACTGACCACCGCACCGAGCGCGACCGCCAGCGGGAACGAGATCGCCGGGAAGATCCAGTAGACGACCGTGCCGATCACCAGCGCCGAGACGATCACCATCACGATCGAGAGCCAGCTGATCAGTCGCAGGTTACGGCGGAAGTCGATCACCGGGAGGTTGACCGCGGCCGAGTAGAGCAGCGGTGGCAGCACGCCCGCGAGCACCAGCTCCGGGTCGAGGTCGATCGCCGGGGCACCGGGCAGATAGCTCGCCCCGATGCCGAGCCCGACGAGCAGCAGCGGCGTCGCCACGCCTGTGCGCCGAGAGAAGACCGACGCCGCGATCATGATCGCCAGCGCCGCACCGACGATCAGTAACAGCTGATGGTCCACACCGCGATTCTAGTGGTGGGACCATCGCTCGAGCCCGCTGCTCGCGAGCGCGCGCCGTCGGCGACAATGGCTGCGATGAGCGAACCGTCCGGCAACACCGCACCTCGGAGGTGGCGTGGTTGGGCGCGCCGCCCGGACGGCACCCGTCTCGCGATCCAGGTCACCGGGCCGCGCACCGCGCCGGCGCTGCTGCTGCTGCAGGGCCAGGCCAACTCGCACGCCTGGTGGGATCGGCTGCGCGGCGAGCTCTCCCGCCGCTGGATGACCATCACCTTCGACTATCGAGGCACCGGCGCCACCGAGCTCACCCCCGAGGCGTACGCAGCCGGCGCCCCGCCCTGGTCGACGGCCCTCTTCGCGGAGGACGCCGCGGCCGTCCTCACCGCGGTCGGTCGCCCGCGCGCCGACGTCTATGCCACCTCGATGGGTGGGCGCGTCGCCCAGGAGCTGGCGATCACCCGCCCCGAGACCGTCGGCCGGCTCGTGCTCGCCTGCACCTCACCAGGCGGTTTCCGGGCCACCGAGCGCAGGACGGCGGTGCGCCGTGACCTGGCGTCACCCGACCCGGACGTGCGGCTGCGCACCATGATCGACCTCTTCTACAGCCCGGCCTGGGTGGCGGCGTACGGCGGCTATGACGGGGTTCCGCGCGACCTGCTGGGCGACCCCTCGATGAGCGCCGAAGCGCGGCGCCGGCATCTCGAGGTCAGCTCGGGCCACGACGCCGCCGGCCGCCTCTCCCGCATCACCGCGCCGACGCTGGTCATGCACGGGATCGAGGACACGATGACGCCGGCGGTCAACGCCAGCACCATCGCCGACCTCGTCCCCGGCGCCAAGCTGGCGCTCTTCTCCGGCGGACGCCACGGGTTCTTCGACGAGCTCTCCCGCGACGTCACGCCGCGTGTGGTGCGGTTCCTCACGGAACGGTAGGTCAGCCCAGGGCGGCCGCCTCGGCCGCGATCGTGGTGTCGTCGCCGTGACCGGTGTGCACGACCGTCTCACCAGGGAGGCCGAACAGCTTCTCCCGGATCGACGCCTCGATCGTCGGACGATCACTGAACGAGCGTCCGGTCGCCCCCGGGCCACCCTGGAACAGGGTGTCACCGGTGAAGACGCACCCCAGGTCGGGCGCCGAGAGGCAGACCGCCCCGGGGGCGTGACCGGGCGTGTGCAGCACCGTCAGCTCGGTGTCACCGATGGTGATCGCCTGCCCGTCGGAGAGGTCGGCGTCCCACAGCTCGTCGGTGTGGGTGAGCTCCCACAGCGGCCTGTCGTCGGGGTGGAGCAGGATGGGCGCCCGGACGGACTCGCGCAGCGCCGGCGCCACGCGTACGTGGTCGTCGTGGGCGTGCGTGCACACGATCGCCTTCACCCGGCGATCACCGACCACGGCGAGGATGTCGTCGACCGAGTGCGGCGCGTCGATGACCAGGCACTCCTGGTCGTCGCCGACGACCCACAGGTTGTTGTCGACCTGGTGGGTCTCCCCGTCGAGGCTGAAGGTGCCGCTGGTGACCGCGTGGTCGACACGTACGTCGCTCACAGGATCACCACCGAGCGCAGGACGCCGCCGTGGCGCATCTTCTCGAAGGCCGACTCGATGTCGCCGATGCCGATCTCCTCGGTGACGAAGGCGTCGAGGTCGAGACGGCCCTGCTGGTAGAGGTCGACGAGCATGGGGAAGTCGCGGCTGGGGAGGCAGTCGCCGTACCAGCTGGACTTGAGCGCGCCACCGCGGCCGAAGACGTCGATCAGCGGGATCTCGGGGACCTTCATGTCCGGCGTGGGTACGCCGACGAGCACCACGGTGCCGGCCAGGTCGCGAGCGTAGAAGGCCTGCTTCCAGGTCTCCGGCCGACCGACCGCCTCGACGACGATGTCGGCTCCCTCGGCGCCCGGGTAGGTCTCGGCGGCGATCCGTCGGATCTCCTCGACCGGGTCGGCCGCCGACGAGTCGACCGTGTGGGTCGCGCCCATCGCCTTGGCCTGCTCGAGCTTCTTCGGGTCGATGTCGACGGCGATGATCGGGCTGGAGCCGGCCAGCGCTGCGCCGGCGATCGCGGCCACCCCGACGCCGCCGCAGCCGATGACGGCGACCGACCTGCCGCGGGTCGCGCCGCCGGTGTTGATGGCGGCACCGAGGCCGGCCATCACACCGCAACCGAGCAGCCCGACGGCAGCGGGCCGGGCGCCCGGGTCGACCTTCGTGCACTGCCCGGCCGCGACCAGCGTCTTCTCCGCGAACGCGCCGATGCCCAGCGCCGGGGAGAGCTCGGTGCCGTCCTCGAGGGTCATCTTCTGGGTCGCGTTGAAGGTGGCGAAGCAATACTGCGGCTCACCGCGCTTGCACGCCCGACAGCTGCCGCAGACCGCGCGCCAGTTGAGCACCACGAAGTCACCGACCGCCACGTCGGTGACGTCGGGGCCGACGGCCTCGACGACGCCCGCCGCCTCGTGACCGAGCAGGAACGGGAAGTCGTCGTTGATCCCGCCCTCGCGGTAGTGCAGGTCGGTGTGGCAGACCCCGCACGACTGGATCTTCACCACGGCCTCGCCCGGTCCGGGATCGGGCACGTTGATCGTCACGAGCTCGACGGGTGCGCCCTTGGCGCGGGCGATGACGGCCTTGACCTGGTCCATGGCTCTCCTCTCGCGGCGCCGGAGGCATCCGGGCGCTCTCGATTTCATCTTCGAGGGTGTCAGCTCAGGTCAGCAAGGGCGGGGTCATCTCGTGGCGTACGCGACGACCTGCTGACCGACGTCCGAGAGCCGACCCTCCTCGACCAGCAGCTCCCAGCCGTGGCCAGGAGCCGAGCTACACCGAGCAGGACCTTGCCGTCGGTGGTGACGGGGTCTTCCCCAACTACCGCATCCCCGCACTGACGGTCGCACCCAACGGCGACCTGCTGGCCTCCTACGACGGCCGGCCGACCTCCATGGACGCACCCGGCCCCAACTCGATCCTGCAGCGCCGCTCGACCGACGGCGGCGACACCTGGGGGCCGCAGACCGTCGTGCACCACGGCACCGACGGCGACGCGAAGACCGGCTACTCCGACCCCAGCTACGTCGTCGACCGCGAGACCGGGAAGGTCTTCAACTTCCACGTCTTCTCGATGGACCAGGGCTTCATCGGCTCGGAGCCCGGCGTCGATCCCGCCGACCGGAACGTGCTGCACGCCGAGGTCAGCACATCGTCCGACGACGGCGCGACGTGGCAGCACCGCATCATCACGGCCGACATCACGCCCGACCTCGGCTGGCGCTCGCGCTTCGCCGCCTCGGGGCAAGGCATCCAGCTGCGATACGGCCCCCACGCCGGCCGCCTGGTGCAGCAGTTCACGATCATCAACGGCGCGGGCGCCTTCCAGGCCGTGTCGGTCTTCTCCGACGACCACGGCACGACATGGCAGGCCGGCAAGCCCGTCGGCACCGGCATGGACGAGAACAAGACGGTCGAGCTCTCCGACGGCACGGTCATGCTCAACTCCCGCGACTCCGCCGGGTCGAAGTTCCGCAAGGTCGCCTACTCGCACGACGGCGGGGTGACGTACGGCGAGGTGACGATCGACCGCGAGCTTCCCGATCCGACGAACAACGGCTCGATCGTGCGGGCCTTCCCGAACGCTGCGCCGAACACCGCCGAGGCGCGCGTGCTGCTGTTCTCCAACGCAGCGTCGCAGACCAGCCGCACCCACGGCACCGTGCGGGCCAGCTGCGACGACGGCGAGACCTGGCCGATCGCTCGTGAGTTCCGGGAGGGGGAGATGTCCTACTCCACCCTGGCGACGCTGCCCGACGGCGACGTCGGACTCCTCTACGAGCCCGGCGGCGCCGCGATTCGCTTCGCGAAGTTCAACCTGGCCTGGCTGGGCGGTCTGTGCGCTCCCGTGACCGCACCCGAGCTCACCGTCGAGCGCGGCACGTCGACGACGAGCAGCCTGCAGATCGAGAACCAGCTCGGCCCGGTGCTCACGCCGGCCACGCTCGCCTTCGACGCTCCCGACGGCTGGACGATGAGCGCGACGAAGCCTCGTACGCTCCGGCCCGGCCAGAGCGCCGAGGTGCCCTTCACCCTCGAGGTGCCCTCGTCCGCCGACGGCGGCACCTACCGGGTGCCGGTGCGCCTGACCGACACAGCCGGCCGGGCGTCGTCGGGCACGGTGACCGTCGTGGTGCCCAAGCTGCCCGACGAGGTCGACGGGCGCATCGATGTCACCGACGCCACCCACACCAACCCCAAGACCACCCCGTACGCCGCCGGCGACCGTCTCTCGTTCAGCTATCGGGTGACCAACCTGAGCGGGGCCGTCACCACGGTCGCACCCAGCGGCAACCTGCGCGACCTGGACCCGAGCGTCGACTCACGCAACTGCCGCTGGCGCGACCTCGCCGCGTCCGGCACCTACGAGTGCACGTCGGCCTATCACGTCGTCACCCAGGACGATCTCGACCGCGGGTCGTTCACGCCGGTGACCACGTGGACCTCGACCTCCGGTGACGACGTCACCACGGTCGAGCGCACCGGGCCGGCCGTCGACCTGTCCTGACCGGCAACTCGACCGGCGACCTGACCCGATCGTCGACCGGACGGAGCTCGGGCTCCGCCGGCCGACCGCCCGACGGCTATTCGCCCGGAGGCGTCTGGTCGCCCGTGATCGCACCGGCGACCTCGACCAGAGCCGCGACCTCCGCCCGCAGCCCCGCGTCGGTGCTGTCCTCCTGGGACGGCATCACGATCAGCGAGGTGATCAACCGGGTCGTCCAGGTGATCGCCACCCGCTTGTCGAGCGGCGCCCAGCGCCCCTGCGCCACCCCGGCGTCGATGATCGGACCGAGCCGAGGCTCAGCGATCTCCAGCACGATCGGGAGGATGCGCGGCAGATAGGTCGCCATGATCTCGGGGTGCCGGGCGAGCACGGCCTGCAGCGCGGGATGGCCGCGGGCCTCGCGGACGAGCAGCACCACGACGTCGATGTACTCCTCCCGCGGTGAGGAGGTGTCCCGCGCGCGGGAGACCACCTCGTCGACCACGCGGGTGAGCTCCACCCGGATCAACGAGTCGTAGAGATCGCTGCGCTCCGGGAAGTGCCGGTAGAGGGTCGGGCGCGAGACCTGGGCCCGCTCGGCGATATTGGTGATCAGGCGCGGGCGCGGTCCGCCCTCGCGCAAGACCTGCGTCGCGGCGTCGAGGATCCGCTCACGGAGGTTTCTGCCGGCCATGCCCGGTCTCCATCCAATCGGCTGTCGGCAACTATCCCATGTCGCCGAGCGGTCAACGAGCGGTCGCCGCGAGGAACCGCTCCAGCAGCCGGCGCTCTTCGTCGGCGTCGCTGCCGGGCTCGGTGAGGAACGACAGGATGACGCGCAGCACCCAGTCGGCCAGGTCGGGGTCGGCGGGGTCGCCGTCAGCGGTGAGATAGGCCTGGGCGGTGCCGCGGATGAGCGGCGACTCGGAGAGCACCGCACGCAGGGCGGTGCTGTCACCGGCGTACCAGGCCTGGAGGTGGGGGCGCTCGCGCACGGCGGCCAGGCACCCGAGCACGGCCTCGACCACGCGCCGCCCGGGGTCGCCCTCGTAGGCCGCCGTGGCCCGGCCGACCTGCTCGGTGATCAGCCGCGCCTCGCGGTGGGCGAAGGCGCGGACCAGAGCCTGCCTGTTCTCGAAGTAGCGGTAGAGCGTCGCGCGCGAGCAGCCGGCGGCGCGCGCGACCTCGTCCATCCCGGGCCTGTCGACGCCCTGCTCCGCGAAGAGCTCGCCGGCCGCGTCGAGGATCCGCTCGGCGGCCAGCTCGGTCTTCGCCTCGGCCAGCCAGCTCATCGGCCGACCTCGATGCGGAGGCTCAGCGGCCTGCGTACGTAGCTGCCCGGTGCCCACTCGATCGAGTCGTGGTCGACGGTGAAGGCGGGCAGCCGTCCGAGCACCTCGGTGAGCGCGACCCGACCCATCATCCGGGCGGCCGCGGCGCCGAGGCAGTGGTGGGCGCCGTGGGCGAAGGTCAGGATCTGCCGCGGGTCGCGGGTGACGTCGAGGTCGTCGGCGTCGTCGCCGAACGCATGCCGATCGCGGTTGGCCGCCGCGTAGCAGAGCAGCACCTTCTTGCCCGCCGGGATCGTCACGTCGTCGATCGTGACGTCACGGGTGGTGGTGCGTGCGAGCCCCTGCACGGGCGAGGTGAGCCGCAGCAGCTCCTCGACGGCGGCGGGCACGTCGCGGAGCGCGAGCTCGCGCTGGTCGGGCCGATCCGCGAGGAGGGGGAGCCCACCGCCCAGCAGACCGGTCGAGGTGTCGTTGCCACCGGCGACCATCGTGAAGGCGAACGCCAGCACGCGCAGCAGACCTGCGTCGTCGTCGGCCTCGCCGGCGGCGACGAGGTGCGAGACGGTGTCGTCGCCGGGCTCCCGCCTGCGCAGCTCGATCAGCTCGGCGAAGTAGCCCATCAGGTCGGCGGCGGCATCGGCCCCCACGCCACCGTCCTGCGCGGCGTTGGCCGCCACGATCGACTCGGTCCAGACGTCGAACCGGTCCCAGTCGGCCTCCGGCACGCCCAGGTAGTGGGCCACGACCATGCTCGGCAACGGCTTGAACAGCGTCTCGACGATGTCGCCACCACCCGCCGCCCTGATCTCCTCGACCCGATCGACCACGAAACGGGTGACGCGCGGCGTGACGTCCTCGACCTGCTTGGGGGTGAAGCCGCGGTTCACGAGCCTGCGGAAGGCGGTGTGAGCAGGCGGGTCGGTCATCACCATCGGCGGGTTGTCGGCGAGCCCGATCTGAGCCAGCTCGTCGTAGGCCGTCGTCAGCCCCTGCGTGGAGGTGAACGTCTCGTGGTCCCTCACCGCCGCGAAGACGTCCGCGTGCCTGGTCAGCACCCAGTAGTCGTGGCGCGCGACGTGATGCACCGGATCGTGCTCGCGCAGCGCGGCGTACATCGGCCACGGGTCGGCCCAGGAAGCACCCGACCGTGGGACGTACGTTGCGGCAACGTCGTGAGACAGATCTGCGCTCATGTCTCATATCCTCAACATGAGCGGCAGAGTTGTCAACAGCTCTCGCGGAGCATCCTGCGCTGCGTACGACGCCCCTGAGCGACCACGAGCGGCACGGCCGCGAGGCCGAAGCCGGGCAGCACGTCGCCGAACCGGGCGACCAGCCCGCGCCAGCCGGGGACCGCAGTGACCAGCCGTGGCTTGTCGAGCACCTTGCCGACCGCGGCCACGACCTCCTCGGGCTGGAGCAGCTTGCCCGAGAACGACAGCGCGGAGGCCGGGTCGTCGAGCTTGTCGTGGAGCATCGGCGTCCAGATCCCGTCGGGGCAGATGCACGAGATGTCGACGTTCTTGATGCCTGCCAGGCGCAGGTCCTGGATCGTGCTGAGGCTGAACCCGATCGCGGCGTGCTTCGACGCGGCGTAGACCGCCTCGCCCGGCACGGCGGTCAGACCGGCGAGCGAGACGATGTTGACGATGTGCCCACCGCTCTCGCGCATCGCCTCGATCGCGGCCACGGTGCCGTTGATCGCGCCGTGCGCGTTGACGTCGAGGATGAGCTTTCGCTGCTCGGCAGACTGCTCCCACGCCGGGCCGGTGAACAGCACGCCGGCGTTGTTCACCCACACCTCGATGCCACCGGCAGCGGCCACGATCGCGTCGCGCGCGGCCTCCACCTGGGCGGCGTCGCGTACGTCGACGGCCATCGCCACCGCGCCCCGGCCGATCTCGTCGGCCGCCGCCTGCGCGCTCGCCTCGTCGACGTCGGTGACCAGCACCTGGTGACCACGGTCGGCCAGCAGCTCGGCGATCTGCCGGCCGAGGCCGCGACCGGCACCGGTGACGACCGCGCCGCCCCGGGGCCCGTTCATCGCAGTCGCGCTCATCGCAGACCTGCCGTGATCGTGCCGTAGTCGATGCCGCCGTGCACGTAGGTCGGCACGACCGGCCAGAACCGCTTCCAGGGGGCCAGCTCCGTGCTCGGCAGGATCTGCAGCCAGCGCGGGTCGTCCTTGCAGGTGTCGGCCAGCGTCTTCTCCTTGATCATCGAGTCGTACTGGTCGAGGGAGTCCTCGAGGGTGTTGGCGTTCGGGCACACCTCGCGGCCGAACTGCTCGTGATACCTGCGCACGCCCGGGATCTTCGACAGCTCGGGCTGCCAGTTGTCGAGGGAGATGCCGTTCTCCGAGGAGACCCACACGCCGTCGGCCGTGTTGATCACCAGCGAGTGGTTGCCGTCGGTGTGCCCCGGCGTCCACAGCAGCGCGATGCCGGGCCCGAGCTCGATGTCGCCCTCGAAGGTGACGAACTTGTCGAGGTCGACGCCCTCGAGCCCGTCCTCGACGTACCAGGCCCACTGCATCGGGTGCAGCGACTGCAGGGTGGCCAGCTCGCGGGTGTGCACGAGCATCTTCGCGTCGCCGAAGAGCGGCTCGCGGCGCGTGGGCTCGCCGGGGATGGTCGCGGTCGAGCCGAGGATCATCCGCGGGTCCTGCACGTGGAGGTGGTCGAAGGTGCAGAAGTCGATGTCGGCAGGCTTCAGGCCGAGCTGCGCGAGCACCTCGTCGGGCTCGTTGTAGTACTCCAGCATCATCTTCTCGACGAGCTTCGCGCCCGGCACCTTGTCCATCAGCGCCTGCAGGTTGCTGTAGAACGGCGCCTCGGCCGAGCCCTCCGGCATCGTCGGCTCGAAGACGAGCGTGCGCGGCGTGCCGTTCCAGTCGTCGTACTGGACGACGAGCATGCGGTTGATCATCGAGATGAGCGGCAGCGTCGGCACCGAGACGGCGTCGTGGAAGGCGTACTTGACCGGGTAGGGCGCCGCGGCGACGTCGACGGACTTCACCGCGCGCACCGTGCCCTGCTCCTTGAACCTGACCTTGTACGCCGCAGCAGCATCACGCACCGCGGCCAGTCGTTCGCCGCGCGGCCAGACGTCGTGCACCCCGTCGAACTCGGGGATCGTCCGGGCGCCGATCGCGTCCAGGTGTGCGTCGCGGTTCTCGACGGTGGTGGTCGTTTCCGTAGCCATGTGCTGCTCCTTCGTGGTCCGTGCCTCGCAGCAATGATCGGTCGCCACCGACGCCAGTACTTGTCTCAGCGCGACAAAGTCGTCAGTGCCCGCGCCTCGTCGCGACGCAGCTCACGCGGGGTGCAGCCGAACCAGCGCCGCACCGCATGGCTCAGCGTCGACTGGTCGGCGAACCCCACCAGCGCCGCCACCTGACCCAGCGGCAGGGTGGTCGTGGTCAGGTGGCGATGGGTCGCGTCGCGGCGCACCTCGTCGAGCACCGCCTCGAAGCCGGTGCCCTCCGCGGCCAGCCGGCGCTGCAGCGTACGTGGATGGAGGGCCAGCAGGCGCGCAACGGTCGCGACCGCCGGCGGGTTGGTGCCGAGCGCCTCGGCGAGAGCCCCGCGCACCTGGGTGGAGACGCGTCGTGCGGGGTCGTCGTAGCGCTGGGCGATGTGCTCGAGCGCCAGCAGCCGGATCGCCTCGTTGGCGGTGGCGAACGCCTCGTCGAGGATCCGCCGGTCGACGCGGAGCGCCGCCGTGGCGCGTCCGAACTTCACGTCGACGCCGAAGTAGTCGGTGTAGCGGCGCACCGGCGAGAGGGGCTGGTGCGGCAGCTCGACCGAGCGCAGGCCCGACATGCTGCCGATGAGCGTGGTCGCGACCCGGTAGAAGAGCCCCAGGCCGAGCTCGGTCGCCTGCGGCGAGTAGGACGACTCGCGCAGGTCCTTGCTGTAGGTCAGCGCCACCACGCCCTGACGCTCGTACGGGTCGGGCTCGACCGCGATCCGCAGCGCGGGGCTGTGTGCGTACAGATAGCGAGACCCGGTCTCCAGGGCTTCCGCGACCGTGGAACAGGCCTGGATCGCGACCGCGAGCGAGCCCAGGATCGTCAGGTCCTGACCCTCGGCCAACCGCAGACCCAGGTCGGGGCACCGCAGCTCGGCGGCCGCGGCATCGAGCATCAGGTCGTGCTCGGTGATCGGCACCCAGGCGTCCTCGGACTCGAGGGCGTCGGCCGGGATGCCGAACCGGGCGAGCAGCCGATGCGGCTCGCCGCCCAGCTGCTCCACCAGCGGCACGATGCCCCGCAGGCTGGCAGCACGGATCGCAGGTCCCACGGCACCACTGTGCCTGAGGGAGTGCCCCGATGCCGAGGCGCCTACGCCTCGCGGTGGTCGTGGGCTTCGACCTGGATGCCCAGGGCCGCGATCGCGGCCGCGAGCATGTCGTAGTGGCCGGCGAGCAGCACCAGCTCGATCGCCTCGATCTCGGTGAGGTGCTCGCGCAGCTCGTCCCAGGTCGGGTCGGAGAGGGTGCGGGTGTCGACGAGCTCGTCGACGGCGAGGAGGAGCGCCCGACGGCGCGGCGGCCAGCCCTCGACGGTGCTTCCGTCGGCGATCCGCTCGAGCTCGGCGGTGGTGAGGCCCGCCCGCCTGCCGACGCGGGTGTGATGACCGGTCTCGTAGGCCGATCCACGCAGATGGGCGACCCGCAGGATCACCAGCTCGCTGTCGGAGCGGGGCAGCCGCCCACCCGGCATCAGCAGCCCGGCGAACGCCAGCCAGCCGCGGAAGAGCCGCTTGTGCCGCCCGAGCACGAGGAACAGGTTGAGCGGCTCCGTGCTCGCTGTGCGCCCTCCGACCCGAGCCAGCAGCCAGGCGACGACACCGACCTCTCCGAGCCTGCCCGGCCGGACCGGGCGCGACCGCGTCACGGCGCGTCCCAGCGGATGCGGGAGACCAGTCGGTTGGCGACACCCATGATCAGTGCGTAGACCGGCGGGGCGTAGCGCTGGATGCCGTGCAGGAGCGCGATGTCACGAGAGGTCTGCACGAGGTAGCGCCCGCGGAGCATCCCCTCGACGATCCGCTCGGCCGCGTGCTCGGGCGAGACGGCACGCCCCTCGAAACGCTCCCGGAGCCTGCGGAACTGCGCCGAGGTGGTGTCGACCCCGGCGATCTGCACGCTGCCCGTCAACGGGGTGGCGACGGCACCCGGTGTCACCAGCGTGACCGCGATGCGGTGGCGCGCGAGGTCGAACCGCAACACCTCCGAGATGCCGCGCAGGCCGAACTTGCTGGCGCTGTAGGGGGCGTGCCACGGCAACCCGACCAGCGCCGCCGCGGAGGCGACGTTGACCAGGTGGCCCCCTCGCCCGCCGTGGATCATCGCCGGCACGAAGCACTCGATCACGTGGATCGGGCCCATCAGGTTCACCTCGATCGCCGAGCGCCACTGCTCGTGGCTCAGCCGTTCGACCGTGCCCCACACCGCGATGCCCGCGACGTTGAGCACGGCGTCGACCGCGGGCGTCTGCGCGTGCACCAGCTCGGCCAGCGCGCGTACGTCATCGAGCGAGGAGACGTCGGCCGGATGCGCGGTCGCCACGATCCCGCCACGGGCTTCGATGGCTCTGCGGGTCTCGCGCAGACCGTCTTCATGGAGGTCGGTGATGTGCAGGACGGCGCCGGAGTCGGCCAGCTTCTCGGCCACCGCCCGGCCGATCCCGCTCGCCGCCCCCGTCACCAGGGCGTGTCGTCCGGACATGCTGCGTCTGCTCACAGCCATCGAAAGTACGGCACCGCGGGTCTCGGCGGCGCCACTAGCATCAGAAACATGGAACACATCGAGACCGACCTGCTGGTCATCGGCTGGGGCAAGGCCGGCAAGTCCCTCGCGAAGGCTCTCGGGTCGGCCGGCCGCGACGTCGTGCTGGTCGAGCAGTCCGACCAGATGTACGGCGGTGGCTGCATCAACATCGCCTGCGTGCCCACCAAGGCGTTGGTGCACCAGGCCGAGCTGCGACGCGGCGAAAGCCCGGCCGAGTGGTTCGCCTCCGCCGTCGGGAAGCGCGACGCACTGACCGACAAGCTCCGCGCCGCCAACCACGCCATGCTCGAGAACGTCGACGCGGTCACGCTCGTCGACGGCCGTGCCAGGTTCGTCGGCGCCCGTGAGGTCGAGGTCTCCGCAGGCTCCGACGTGCTGCGCATCAGCGCCAGCACGGTCGTGATCAACACCGGCACCGTGCCGGCCCGCCCCGACCTTCCGGGCGCCGACGGTGCTCGCGTGCACGACTCGAGGACGATCCAGCACGTCGACCCGCTCCCGCAGCGCCTGGCCGTGGTCGGCGGCGGTTTCATCGGGATGGAGTTCGCCGGCATGTTCGCCCGCTTCGGGTCGGAGGTGACGCTGCTCGACGGAGCCGACCGGCTCCTGCCGGGGGAGGACACCGACGTCGCCGAGGCCGTCGCCGCCGCGCTCGCCGATGCCGGCGTCGAGGTGATCCACGGGGCTCGTGCCCAGGAGATCGTCGACCACGGCGACAGCGTCTCCGTGGCGTACGCCTCCGGCAGCGTCGACGCCGACGCGGTGCTCCTCGCGACGGGCCGCCGGCCGGCGACCGACGGGCTCGACCTGGCCGCCGCCGGGGTGGACGTCGACGAGCGCGGCTACGTCGTGGTCGACGATCAGCTGCGTACGAGCGCCGACGGTGTCTTCGCCGTGGGTGACGTCAACGGCGGCCCGCAGTTCACCTACATCTCCTTCGACGACCACCGCATCGTGCTCGACCAGCTGGCGGGCACGGGCACCCGCCGCACCACCGACCGGGTCGCGGTGCCGACCACGACCTTCATCACGCCGCCGTTGTCACGGGTGGGGCTCTCGGAGACCGAGGCCCGCGCCCAGGGTCTCGACGTGCACGTCGTCGTCAAGCCGGTCGCCGAGATCGCCGCCATGCCGCGGCCCAAGATCCTCGGCGAGACCCACGGGCTCATCAAGCTCGTGGTCGACGCCGACACCGGCCTGCTCCTCGGCGCCACGCTCTTCTGCGTCGACTCCCAAGAGCTCGTCAACCTGGTCGCGCTGGCGATGCGGGCCGGCGTGCGCGCGAGCGACCTGCGTGACAGCATCTGGACGCACCCGTCGAGCACGGAGGCGCTCAACGAGGTGCTGGCCGGGCTGCCACGCTGACCTGACCGGAGTTGCCCCCGGAGTCGCCCCACGACGACGAAGGCCCCGGATCGGTGATCCGGGGCCTTCGCTCCACGTGCGCGAGGGGGGAGTTGAACCCCCACGTCCTTTCGGACACACGGACCTGAACCGTGCGCGTCTGCCTATTCCGCCACTCGCGCGTGCAGCAGAGGAAACGTTAGCCCACCGGCAGCCGACGCCCCAAAACGACGGCACCCCGCCAGCCTTGACGCTGGTGGTCACCCGATCGTGGGAGGATCGAAACCACGCAGATCGCGGGAAGTAGCAGATCCCCTAGGGTGCACCGATACGATCGGGCCGAATCCGGGGGGACCACTATGCCCGCACGGCGCCGAGCGAAGGCAGACGTCGACGCGAGGTAGCAACGACCCGACCCGGCCAACCATGACCGGACCACCCGGCACCTGAGAGGAGCGCAACACGTGAGCGGCCTGCAGAAGTTCGAGCAGAGGCTGGAGCAGCTCATCTCAGGCGCTTTTGCCAAAGCGTTCCGGTCCGAGGTGAAGTCGGTCGAGATCGTCGCTGCTCTCCAGCGCGAGATCGACAACAACGCCCAGGTGCTCAGCCGGCAGCGCCGGCTGGTGCCCAACGACTTCCACGTCGAGCTGTCCACCAGCGACCTCGGCAAGCTGGAGTCCTACGGCCCGCATCTCAAGGAAGAGCTGAAGCGCCAACTGATGGACCACGCCGAGGTGCAGGGGTTCGTCTTCCCCGGTCGCGTCTCGATCGAGTTCGGCGAGGCGAAAGACCTCACGATCGGCCGGTTCCGGGTGCGCAGCCGCGCCCAGGCGGCCGTCTCGGGCTCAGACATGAGCGACACCCAGGTCAGCCGCGCCCAGGCCTTCCTGGAGATCAACGGCACCCGGCACCCGCTCCACGGCAACGTCGTGGTGGGCCGAGGCACCGACGCCGACCTACGCATCAACGACCCGGGCATCAGCCGTCGCCACATCGAGTTCCGCGCGAAGCCGGCCGGGGAACGGGTGCGGGTCGAGGTCTATGACCTCGGCTCGACCAACGGCATGCTGGTCAACGGTCAGAAGATGGCGAGCGCAACCTTGGACGACGGCTCCCAGGTGCGCATCGGCACCACCGTCATTACCGCGCACATCGTGGAGGAACGCCGTTGAGCGAGCTCACTCTCTTCCTCATCCGGGTCGCCTATCTGGCGATCCTGTGGATCTTCGTCCTCGCCGCCCTGTCGGTGATCCGCTCCGACATGTTCGGCGCGCGGGTCACCAACGCCGGGAGCTCCCAGCCGCAGTCGTCCCCGGGCCGCGGCAAGTCCGCCGCGTCGCGGGCGCCGAAGCGCGGCGTACCCACTCATGTAGCCGTCACCACCGGGTCCAACGCCGGCGTGACCGTTCCGCTCTCCCAGGCGCCGATCGTCATCGGCCGGGGCAGCGACGCGGCGATCCTGCTGGACGACGACTACGCCTCGACCCGCCACGCCCGCATCGCCGTCTCCGGCGACCAGTGGTTCGTCGAGGACCTCGGATCGACCAATGGCACCTACATCGGGTCCGTCCGGATCAATCAGCCGACCGCCATCTCCCTCGGAACCCAGGTGCGGATCGGTAAGACAATCCTGGAGCTGCGCAAGTGACCGCTGCGACCGACCCCACCCCCGAGTCTTCCCCCGCCCCCGGCTCCGCCGACGGCCGACCGTTCCGCCTCGAGTTCGCGGCCGTCTCCGACGTCGGCCGGGTCCGCAAGGACAACCAGGACAGCGGGTACGCCGGCCCCTGGGTGCTGACCGTCTGCGACGGCGTCGGTGGTGCCGCCCGCGGTGACATCGCCTCCAGCACCGCCGTGCAGCAGCTGCGCAAGCTCGACGAGGAGCCGGCCCCCGGCCTCGTCGACGACGACCTGATCGGCCTGGTCTCCCACGCGCTCCACATGGCCCACGACGAGATCGGCCACCTGGTCGACCACGACCCGAGCCTCAACGGCACCTCGACGACGTCGACGGTGGGCTTCTTCGACGGCGCCAAGCTGACCCTGGGTCACGTGGGTGACAGCCGCGCCTACCTCCTGCGGAACGGCGCGATCCACCAGGTCACCCACGACCACACCTTCGTGCAGACGCTCCTCGACGAGGGGAGGATCACGGAGGAGGAGGCCAAGACCCACCCTCACCGCAACCTGATCCTCAAGGCCCTCGACGGCACCCGGGAGCTCGAGCCCGACCTGTTCATCGTCGACCTCGCGGCCGGCGACCGGCTGATGTTCTGCAGTGACGGTGTCTGCGGCTACGTCGACGACCCGCGCATCGCCGACATCCTGGCCACCGGCACCCCGGAGTTCGCCGCGGTCGAGCTCGTCCGGGTCTCCCTCGACTCCGGCAGCACCGACAACGTGACCTGCATCGTCGCCGACGTGGTGCCCAGCGACACCGTGCCGTCCGCGGGCCTCGAGGCCCAGATGGTCGGTGCGGCGGCCGAGCTCAAGAAGAAGACCACCAAGACCGGCCAGATGACCGCGCTCTTCCGTGGTCACCGGATGGGTGACACCGGCGAGCTCGACCCGATCGACGAGGAGATCCCCGACGGCGCGATCGCGGCCGACCCGGAGGAGATGCGCTACGCCCTGCAGGCGCCGGGAAAGTACCTGCGGCTGCGGTGGGCCTTCGGCCTGCTGGCGCTCGTCGGTCTCGTCTGGATCGCCGTCGCGACCGCTTTCGTGTGGTCGCAGAACCAGTGGTACATCGGCGAGCAGGACGGCAACGTCACCATCTTCCGTGGCGTGCCCACCACGATGATCGGGCTCGATCTCTCCGAGCCCTACCAGTCCTCCGACCTGAAGGTCGCCGACCTCGCCGAGACCTACCAGGACCAGCTCAAGGACGGCATCCACAGCAAGGACCTCGCCGGCGCCAAGGAGAAGGTGCAGTCGCTGGCCGACCAGAACGCTGCCGACGCGGGAAGCGGGTCATGAGCGAGCGCACCTGTCAGCACAGCCCGTTGCGGGGTATTCGATGAGCGGGTTCACCCCGGCGACCTCGATGCCCGTCTTCGTCCACCGGTCCCGCCGGGGGGCGGAGCTGGTCCTGATGATCCTGGCCCTCGTGGTCGGCGTCGGGGCCTACGCAGCCGTCGGGCTGGGCGTGCAGGAGAAGATCCCGGTCGACATCGTCGGCTACGGCACGTGGCTGATCGTGATCCTGCTGGCAGCCCATATCGGCGTACGCCTCATGGCTCCGTACGCCGACCCGGTGCTGCTTCCGCTGGTGGCGATGCTCAACGGGTTCGGCCTGGCGATCATCCACCGTCTCGACCTGGCCGCCGGCACGAACGAGTCCGACTCCTTCGCCCGTCAGCAGCTGGTCTGGATGACGATCGGCGTCGTCCTGTTCCTGATCACGCTCTTCGTGGTGCCCGACCACCGCATGCTGCAGCGGTTCACCTACACCGCCGGCCTCGCCGCCGTGGTCATGCTGATCCTGCCGATGCTCCCGCTGATCGGTAAGACGATCAACGGCGCCCGCATCTGGATCAACCTCGGGCCGGTCAGCTTCCAGCCGGGCGAGGTCGCCAAGGTGATGCTGGTGATCTGCTTCGCCGGCTATCTGGCGGTCCACCGCGACGCGCTGGCGCTCGCCGGACGCCGCATCGTCCGCATCGATCTGCCGCGTGGTCGCGACCTCGGTCCGTTGCTGATGATGTGGGCGATCAGCCTGGCGATCCTGGTGCTGCAGCGCGACCTCGGCTCCAGCCTGCTCTTCTACGGCCTCTTCGTGGTCACGTTGTACGTCGCGACCGAGCGCAAGGGCTGGATCGTCGTCGGCGGCCTGCTCTTCGCCGGCGGCGTCTTCTCCGCGATCAGCCTCTTCAGCCACGTCCGCGTCCGGGTGCTGACCTGGCTCGACCCGTTCAAGTACTACCCGGAGCCGGTCAACGGCACGTCCTCCGAGCAGCTGGTCCAGGGCCTGTTCGGGATGTCCTGGGGCGGCATGATCGGGCGGGGCTTCGGCTCCGGCCAGCCCTGGCGGATCCCCTACGCCAACTCCGACTTCATCTTCCCCGCGATCGGCGAGGAGCTGGGCCTGACCGCCCTCCTGGCCCTGCTGCTCTGCTACGGCCTGATCGTCGAGCGCGGCCTGCGCACGGCGATCGTCGCCCGCGACGACTTCGGCAAGCTGCTCTCGGTCGGCCTGGCCACCTCGATCGCGCTGCAGACCTTCGTCGTCGTCGGTGGCGTGACCGGGCTCATCCCGCTGACTGGTCTGACCACGCCGTTCCTCTCGTATGGTGGATCTTCGCTGGTCGCCAACTGGGTGATCGTGGCTCTGCTGTTGCGCGTCTCGGACCAGTCCCGCCGCCCACTGCCGACGGCGCCGTCCGATGAAGATCTCGCTGCTGAGGAGACCCAGATCGTCAAGCTCGACAAAGGGGCGATGAAGCTGTGAGCGAGCGTAAGCGAGCGCACCACGATTTCAACACGCGACCGCGTCCGTACATTGGCGCTTGCGCTACGGAGGTGGTCGCGTGAACCGCCCTATCCGCACGCTGAGCGTGGGCTGCCTGATCCTGTTCGTGGCGCTGATGCTGAACCTGACGTACGTGCAGTTCTTCAAGGCCAACTGGTACAACGACCGCGCCGACAACCGGCGGGTCACCGAAGAGGCCTACTCGCGCCAGCGCGGTGACATCCTGGTCGGCAAGAAGGCGATCGTCACCAGCGAGCCGAGCGACGACACGTTCAAGTGGCAGCGCACCTACCCCGGCGGCAAGAAGTACGCCCCGCTCACCGGCTTCCTCTCCTACTCCTACGGCCAGACCGGCATCGAGCGGTCGCAGAACGACGTGCTCTCCGGCAAGGACGACCGGCTCTTCACCAACCGGCTGATCGACCTGGTCACCAACTCCGAGCCGTCGGGCGGCAACGTCGAGCTCACCATCGACGCGAAGGTCCAGAACGCCGCCTACGACGGTCTGACCGCCCTGGGTGACGACGTCCAGGCATCGGCGGTCGCGCTCGACCCGAAGACCGGCCGCATCCTGGCGATGGCATCGACGCCCTCCTACAACCCCAACAAGCTGGCGACCCACGACTTCGGTGCCGCGAAGAAGTCCTACGACCAGCTCGCGGGCGACGACAACGAGCCGCTGCTCAACCGCTCCGTCCAGACCGCGCTCCCGCCGGGATCGACCTTCAAGCTGGTCACCGCGGCAGCCGCCATGGAAGAGCTCGACAAGGACCCCGACAGCAAGGTGTACGGCGGCGCGGTCCTGGATCTGCCGCAGAGCGACAAGAACCTTCCCAACGAGAGCGGCGGGTCCTGCGGCGGCGACCAGATCACCCTGACCCGCGCGCTCGAGGTCTCGTGCAACACGGCCTTCGGTCAGCTCGGCATCGACCTGAACAAGGAGCAGATGAACGAGCAGGCGAAGAAGTTCGGCTTCGGCCAGAAGTACCTGACCGACCTGCCCAACCAGGCGACGAGCACGCTCACCGACGATCTCGACAAGCTCGACGCCGCGCCGTTCCGCGCCTACAGCGCGATCGGGCAGTACAACGTCAAGGCCACCCCGCTGCAGATGGCGATGGTCTCGGCCGGCATCGCCAACGGCGGCACCGTGATGAAGCCCTACCTCGTCAACCGGGTGACGTCGTCCTCGCTCGACGTCATCGACCAGGGCAACCCCACCGAGATCGAGGATCAGCCGGCGGTGTCGAACAAGACCGCAGAGGGTCTCACCGAGATGATGGTCAGCACCGTCGAGAACGGCACGGCGGCACCGGCGGCCATCCCAGGCGTGAGCGTCGCCGGCAAGACCGGCACCGCGCAGAGCAGCGAGGAGCGCGCACCGTACGCCTGGTTCACCTCGTTCGCTCCGGCGGAGAACCCGTCCATCGCGGTTGCCGTGATGGTCCAGAAGAGCGGCACCGCCCGCAGCGACATCGCCGGCGGGCGGCTGGGCGGCCCAATCGCCAAGGCCATGATGGAGGCAGCGATCTCATGAGTCGTTACGTATTCCACGAGCTCATCGGCACCGGCGGCATGGGCGAGGTGTGGCGGGCGACCGACACGACGCTCAACCGCGAGGTCGCGATCAAGCTCCTCAAGCCCGAGCACGCCGAGGACCCGATCGGCCGGTCTCGTTTCGAGTCCGAGGCCAAGCACGCCGCCGCCCTGCACCACCCCAACGTGGTGGCCGTCTACGACGTCGGCGAGATGCCGACCGCGTCGGGCCTGATGCGTCCGTTCCTGGTGATGGAGCTGGTCGACCACAAGCCGCTCTCCGAGCTGCTGCGCGACGGCCGCCCCCTCGACCCCGAGGTCGTACGCGACCTGCTCGGTCAGGCCGGCGACGCGCTGGCCGCCGCCCACCGGGCCGGCATCGTGCACCGCGACGTCAAGCCCGCCAACCTGCTGATCACCCCGGCCCGCAAGGTCAAGGTCACCGACTTCGGCATCGCGCGCGCCCAGGCGTCGACCGGCATCACCGGCACCGGCCAGGTGATGGGCACGCCGCAATACCTCAGCCCCGAGCAGGCCCGCGGCGAGAAGGCCACCCCGGCCTCCGACGTCTACTCGCTCGGCGTCGTCGCCTTCGAGTGCCTGGCCGGCTATCGGCCGTTCCAGAAGGAGACCCCGGTCGCCACCGCGATCGCGCACCTGCACGACCCGGTGCCGCCGCTGCCCGACCACGTGCCGGCAGAGCTGTCCGCGATCGTGATGCGGAGCCTGCAGAAGGACCCGAGCCTCCGCTACGCCGACGCGGCCGCGTTCACCTCGGCGATGGTCGGCCACGGTGGCGGTCCTGACGCGGGCGCCGACGCCACCACGATGGTGGCTCCGCCTACCCCCGACCCGACCGCCACGGCCGTCATGGACCCGGTCGCCCAGCCTCCGTCGCCCAGCTACGTGCCCATGGGTGCCGCCGGCCCGACGACGCCTCCCGACGGCCCGCCGCGCTACCAGGACCCGTACGAGAACTACGACGACGAGAAGAAGCCCTGGTACAAGAACCCGTTCAACATCGTGGTTCTGGTGCTGCTGGTCGCAGTCATCCTCGCGGTCATCTGGATCTTCTCCGCCCTCGCCGGCGGCCCTGACGACTCACCCACCAGCGATGCGTCGACGCCACCCTCGACATCGGCCGAGCCGACGCCCACCGCTGCGGCCGAGGAGGAGCCCAAGTCGGTCGAGATCAACGAGGACGACTACATCGGCGACAACGTCGACGACGTACGCGACTCGATGAGCGACCTCGGCCTCGACCCCAAGGTCTCGGTGCAGCAGAACGACGGCAGCCACGAGCCCGACACCGTCTCCGGCCTCGACCCGACCCGCAACCTCTACGAGGGCGACACGATCACGATCCGCTACTACGGCGAGCGCCCCGAGGTCGACCCCACTCCCACCGAGGAGCCGACCGAGGAGGAGACGCCGGAGGAGGATCCCTCCGCGTCGGAGTCGTCCGACGGCTGGGTCTTCCCGGAGCTTCCCGGTGACGAGGAGACGAACGGCAACGGCAACGGCAATGGCAACGGGGGCGGCGGCAATGGCTGATCCGTCCACCTGTCACGCGACGGGGGAGCTCACGTGAACACCCAGGAGCCAGCACTCCTCGCCGGACGTTACGAGGTCGCCGAGCTGCTCGGCCGAGGCGGGATGGCGGAGGTGCGCAAGGGCACCGACCACCGCCTCGGGCGCGTGGTCGCGATCAAGCGCCTGCGGATGGATCTGGCCAGCGATGCCACGTTCCAGGCGCGGTTCCGGCGCGAGGCGCAGTCGTCGGCCAAGCTCAACCACCCCGCGATCGTGTCGGTCTACGACACCGGCGAGGAGAAGAGCGACGACGGCGTCGCCCAGCCCTACATCGTGATGGAGCACGTCGCCGGCCGCACGCTGCGCGACGTGCTCCGCGAGGGTCGCAAGATCCTGCCGGAGCGGGCGCTGGAGATCAGTTCCGACGTGCTCAACGCACTCGACTACAGCCACCGCAACGGCATCATCCACCGCGACATCAAGCCGGGCAACGTCATGCTGACCCCGGCCGGTGACGTGAAGGTGATGGACTTCGGCATCGCCCGGGCGCTCAACGACGCCCAGTCGACGATGACCCAGACCGCGGCCGTGGTCGGCACCGCCCAATACCTCAGCCCCGAGCAGGCCCGTGGCGAGCAGGTCGACTCCCGCTCCGACGTCTACTCGGCCGGCTGTCTCCTCTACGAGCTGCTGACCGGGCGGCCGCCGTTCGTGGGTGACTCGCCGGTCTCGGTGGCCTACCAGCACGTACGCGAGCAGGCCCAGCCTCCCTCTGCCCACGACCCGACGCTCACCCGCGAGATCGACGCGATCGTGATGAAGTCGCTGGCCAAGCGCGTCGAGGACCGCTACCAGTCGGCGCAGGAGATGCGCACCGACATCGAGCGCTACCTTGCGGGCCGGCCGGTCCAGGCCGTCGTGCCGCCGAGCTTCGACCAGACCCAGGTCGCCCAGAACCGTGCGGTCGCGGCCGGGCCCTACAGCGGCGACCCCACCACCGGTGGCTACTACCCGCAGGACGACCGGCCCGCCGGCCCTCGCCCGTGGGTGCTGGTGCTGCTCGGCCTGATCATCATCGGGCTGATCGCGGTGGGCGCCTACTTCCTGCCGACCGCTCTCGGCCCGCAGACCACCCCGACCCCCGACGTCGCCGGTCTCACCCAGGAGAAGGCGATGATCGAGCTGAGCGCGGCCAAGCTGAAGGGTCAGATCAAGCAGGAGCCCAGCGACACGGTCGCCGTGGGTGTGGTGATCTCCCAGAACCCGCCCGCCGGCCAGGAAGCCGAGGAGGGCAGCACCGTCACGCTGACGGTCTCCACCGGGCCACCCAACCGGGAGATGCCCAACGTCGTCGGGTCACCGCAGAAGACGGCCAAGGAACTGCTCGAGGGTGATCCCTACAAGTTCACGGTGAAGATCAAGACCGTCGCCTCCGACGAGGACAAGGGCACCGTGATCAAGTCCGACCCGGTCGACGGCCAGAGCGTCACCACCGGTTCGTCGACGGTCGTCACTCTCACGGTCGCCAAGGGCCCGAAGTCGGTGCCCGACGTGGTCGGCAAGACGGTCGCCGAGGCGGAGGAGCTGATCCGCAACGCCGGGTTCACCCCCGTACGCAAGGACGAGCCCAACACCGACAAGCCCAAGGACACCGTCGTCGAGCAGACGCCACGCAAGGGCACGGAGCTCGCCAAGGACAGCGACGTGATCATCTTCGTCTCGACGAAGGAGGAGTCGTCCACGCCGCCGACCCTGCCGAGCTGCCAGACGATCGTGCCGAACCCCGACGACCCGGCGGCTCCGACGACCCAGACCGCCGAGCCCGGTGACCCGCCGACGTGTGACCCGGCCCTGCCGCCGAGTGAACCGGCGGCTCCCTGACCGGCCTCCTGGTCTGCTGGCTCCGAAGCCCCTGTCTTACTTGTCCTGAGGCAGGGGCTTCGCGTATTTCACGTCGAGCAGGCCGTCGTAGGCCGGGGCGGTGAGGTAGGTCAGCGGCTTGAGGTTCCAGCCGATCTGCACGTTGGGGTCGCGGGCGTCGGCACGGTAGTTCTGGACGTGCTCGTCGCGGTCGATCGCCGCCTGCAGCCGGGCTGGATCGCCGACGGCCTCGATGACGTACGGCTGGGGGTAGGGCACGCCGTCGAGCTGCACCGTGCTGCCGGAGCACTTGATGCCGGTGGTGGTGATGATCCGCTTGCCGGCGATCGTGATCGCCTGGGCGCCGCCGGACCACAGCGCGTTGACGACGGCCTGGATGTCCTGCTGGTGCACGACGAGCGAGTTGGGGTCGTCGCCCTCGTACTCCTTCTGTGCCTGCGAGGGCGCGTCGCCCAGCACGATCTGCATGCCCGCGCCGCTGCGGTCGGAGGTGCCGGCCGGGTCGGCGAGCTTCTTGGACTGGCCCTGGAGCTTCTTGACGCCCTTGTCGGTGACGCCGCTGGTGAGCTGGTCGACCTCGCTCTGCGTTTCGGCCAACTGGGCCTCGAGGCGGTTGTATCGGAACCGCTCACCGTCGACCAGCGTCGTCAGGTCCTCGTAGCGGCCTGGGCGCAGATCGGTGCCGTCGGCGTTCACGAAGCTCACCGCGAGCAGCCCGCCACAGAGCAGCACCACGATCGGGGTGCCGACCCTCCATGCGGTCGCGCGCGACCAACGCTTTCGTTCAGGGGTGGGGTTCGCCTGGGTTCCGGAGCTCACGACCATTAGGGTATGCGCAGCAATCATATTTGTCTGAGGAGCATCACCCGTGGCCAAGCTCAAGCTCTCGAAGAAGAGTGATCTCGACCTGCCCAAGGAACCGATCGTCACTCCCCGCTTCGGGATCGCACTGCTGCTGATCGCCCTGGGCATCGGCTGGATCGCCTACTACTACGTCGGGGTGCGCCCCAACGAGATCGGTGGCGACTTCACCGGCCCGAAGCCCGTCCAGAAGCTCGAGGGGTGGAACTACCTCATCGGCTTCATCCTGCTCTTCGCGGGCCTGGCCTTCGCCGCCCACCCGAAGACGCCGCTGGGCCGCGGGCGCGGCGTGGTCATCGGCATGCTCGGCTGCTTCCTCATCGGGCTGATCTGGATCTGCGTCTTCTACGTCTTCGCCAACGACCACCTCGACAAGATCTGGGTCTTCAACGATCTCGGTCAGAAGAACCTGCTGGTCGGCATCGGATTCATGGCGGTGGGCTTCACCTTCGCCACGAAGTGGGAGTGACCCCTCCCCGAGACAGCGACAAAGCGGCGCAACCCTTGAGGTTGCGCCGCTTTGCTTTGCTTACAGCCATGTAGTTCTCCACAGGTTACTCCACACCTGTGGATTTGTTGACCCTCCGAAAACGCCTCGAAAACACCTGTTTCGAAGCGGTCAGAACACCAGAATTCGTACGCCGACCAGAGCAAGCAGCACCAACACGAACCCGCCCAGGGCAGCCCATTGCAACGGCGCCTTCCGGTCGGCCCGGAGCGTGGTGAAGATGCCCGCGACGACGAGCCCGCCGACGAAACCGCCGACGTGGCCCTGCCACGAGATGCCTTGGCCGAAGAACGTGATGCCGGCGTTGATCAGCAGCACCGGCAGCAGCGGAGCGAGCGACTGGCCGGCTCTGACGAAGAGCACGACCAGCACACCCAGCAGGCCGAAGATCGCGCCGGAGGCGCCGACCGTCGATGCGGCCGGCGCGGCGGCCCAGACCACCAGCGCCGACCCGGCCAGGCCGGAGATCAGGTAGAAGGCCAGGAACCGCAACCGGCCCACGATCGGCTCGAGAAAAGAGCCGAGCATGTAGAGCGACAGCATGTTCACGGCCAGATGGATGATCGAGACGTGGGTGAACGCGGAGGTCAGCAGCTGCCAGACCGCGCCGTCATCGACACCGAGCACCCAGTGAGCGGCCGCGCCGCTGCTCTGCAGCGACGAGCAGACCTGGTCGCTGGAGACGTTGGGAAAGTAGCCGTTGCCGTCGTCGGCGACGCACGAGCCACCGAATCGCAGCGCGATCAGGTCGACGAGCTTCGAGCCCGACCTGCCGGTCAGGAAGATGGCGATCCAGACGAGCACGTTGACGCCGAGCAGCGTGAAGGTCACCGGGAGCGCCCGGAAGCTCACTCGCGCTCCCGTGAAGCGCTTGGGCTGGCGTACGGACTTCCGCCCCTCACGCACGCACTCGGGGCACTGGAAGCCGACCGAGGCACCCGTCATGCAGTCAGGGCAGATCGAGCGGCTGCAGCGCTGACAGCGGATATGTGTCTCACGGTCGGGGTGCCGATAGCAGACCGGCGCCCCGACCGGGGCCGTGTCGGACAACTAGACGATCTCGACCTTCTCGATGACGACCGGCTCGACCGGACGGTCCATCGGACCGGTCTTGGTGCCGGAGATCGAGTCGACGGCCTTCTTCGACGCCTCGTCCTCGACCTCACCGAAGATGGTGTGCTTGAAGTTGAGCCACGGCGCCTGGCCGGTGGTGATGAAGAACTGCGAGCCGTTGGTGCCCGGGCCGGCGTTGGCCATCGCGAGCAGGTAGGGCTTGTCGAAGGTGAGCTCGGGGTGCGGCTCGTCCTTGAACTCGTAGCCCGGACCACCGGTGCCGGTGCCCAGCGGGCAACCGCCCTGGATCATGAACCCGGGGATGACCCGGTGGAAGCCGAGGCCGTCGTAGTACGGCACGCCGCTGCGGCCGGCGTCGTCGTTGTAGTCCTTCGACCCGGTCGCGAGGCCAACGAAGTTGGCCACCGTCTCCGGAGCGTGGTTGGGGAACAACGTGATCGTGATGTCACCGTGATTGGTGTGGAGGATGGCCTTCTGGTCAGCCATGACCTGCCCTTCCGACATTGGGATTGATGCGGGATATAACGTCCCGATCCTCCCACAGTGCCGGTGGCGGCCCTGTGATCAGGAGGCCGCGCTCTCCGCCAGCTTGGGAGCGATGCGGCTGGCGACGCGACGCTCGACCCAGAAGATCAACCCGGGCACCAGGCCGGCGATCATCATCAGCAGGAACTCCGGCACCGTCCAGCGCGCCTTCTGCGTCAGCAGGAACGCGACGATCACGTAGACGATGAAGATCCAGCCGTGGGCGACCCACAGCGGCGTCATCGCGTCACCGAAGGACTGCAGCGCGCTGCCCTCGGGCAGCAGATACTTGAGCAGCGAGCAGATGGTGCCCACGAGCAGCAGCACACCGACGACGTACGCAAGCACCTTGTAGGTGCTGAACAGCTTGTTCACGCGTCTGAGCGTACGCCCGCATCCTGAGGCGTTCTCTCAGGGTCTGCTTCGCTGTGGCTGTCGTCGACGGCGTCATCGTCGTCATCGGCGTCATCGTCGTCCTCGTCGGGGCGCGGGTGCAGGGTGTCGCGCACGTAGCGCCACCACACGTAGATCCCGAAGACCGCGAACAGCCACCACTCGATCGCGTAGAGCAGGTTGCGCAGTCCGGCGGTCGCCTCCGGCTCGGGCAGCTTGGGAGCAGGCACCTCCGCGACATCGGTGGCACCGTCGTTGACCGGCATCGAGCTGGCCGGCCAGCCGTCCTCGATCGGAGCGCGCACGACGTAGGCGCTGTAGAGGTCGTAGCTGGTGCGGGAGATCAGGTCGGAGATGTCGAGCTGCGGATAGATGTTGTCGGACTTGCGGTCGTCGGCGACATCGGTCCAGTCACTGGGCTGCAGCCATCCGGTGACGGTCACGTGGCCACGCGGCGCGGGCGGCGCGCTGCCGACCTCGGGGGTCCAGCCGCGTACGACGTAGACGGCCGACTCGGTGTCCTCGACGAGCACCGGCGTGACGGCCCAGAAGCCCACCTGCGAGCCGCGCTCCATCCCGTCGATGAAGATGGTCTCGTCGGGCATCCAGATGCCGGAGACGGTCACCGGGCGCCCGATCTGCTCCCAGGGGAAGGCGTCGTTGTGCCCGATCACGTCGGCGAACGTCTTCGGCTTCGCATGCACCAGCTGGGCGATCTGGTCCTGCTTGTCCTCCTGGCTCGACTGGTACTGCCAGATGCCGAGGAGGACCGCGCCCGATACGAAGACCAGCACCAGCAGGTGAGCACCCCACATCCGGGGGGAGAAGATGCTCCGTGGGGGACGGGTCTGGGCGGCCATAGCGCTACCAGAGTACGGGTGGTCAGTCACAGACGGCGAATGGGACGGCCTCTGCCTTCACCAGCTCGGCCGCGCGCACCGGATCGGTCACCCGAAACCCGATCCGCCCGGACGACGGGTCGGCGACCCCGTCGGTGAAGACCTTCTTGTACGCCGCGTCCTGGTCTCCCAGCGCGAGCCGGTAGAACAGGTCGTCACGGTCTTCGCCGAGGCGCACGGTGGCCAGCCCTCCGCCGAACTCGACCGAATAGCTCGTCACGGGCGCCAGCCTGGTCTTCTCCTCGGGGCCGCCCTCGGCGCACCCCTTGACGACGTAGGTCGAGGTCGCCGGCCCTCCGGCAACGGCGACGATGTCGTCGTGAGCCGCCCAGTTCTCGACGTCGGCGGCCGCGGTGTTCTTGGTGATCAGATGGGTCTTCGAGTCGAAGGTCGCACCCTTCAACGGACCGACACCGGCCTTGATGGCTTTCGCGGGATCCACCTGGTCGGCGACCCTGATGACGAAGCCGGTCTTCGCGCCGCCGGCGAACCTCGCCTCCCAGACCACGTCGGCCGCACCCCACCTGAACGAGTCGCGCAGTCGCTGGTCGACGCCCCGGAGCACCCCGCCACTGACCTGGGCTGCCTCCTTGTCGGCCCGTCTCCACAGATCCTGCTGGTCGGCCGGACTCGACCTGCTGGTGACGTCTTCGAGCCCGAAGAGCGACTTCACCTCGTCGTAGTCGGTCACCGACAGCGTCTTCGCACCCACCGGCACGAGCGTCATCGCGGCCTGGGCCGGGTCCATCGTGGCCTCGTACGCAGGGTAGGACTCCTGCGTGGGAGCAGCCGCCGGCTTCTTCGGCGCGCTGTCGTCGCCGCAGCCGGCCAACGCCAGGGACACCGCAGCCAGCACCGGGATGCCCCATCGCCTCGCGTTCACGTGATGAGTATCGCCGATCCCCGGGACGGCATACGGAAGTATCGAAAATAGATGGAGGCCGCAGGCATGATGCCTGCGGCCTCCTGGATCCCGAGCGTTCAGCGTCCGGCGCTGGTGAGCTCAAGGGATTCGGGGAAAGGCTCGAGCACGGGATCGATGATCCGCGAGGAAGCCTCGGAACGAGCGACCCGGCTGCGGCGCAGGTCCTTCACCGTCGTGAGACGACGCAGCCAGCGGTCGGTGCCGTCGTAGCGGGCCGTGAACGGCTTGCGGCCGTGCAGGGCGCGGTGGTTGTCGACGATGAGCACCTCACCGGGCGCGAGCGCGACATCCTCGACGTTGGCGGAGAGCTCCATGATCAGCAGCTGGAGCGCGCGGTCGGCCTCGACGTCGCCGGGCAGCGCCGCCATGTAGGGCGGGTCGAGGCGTACGTCGGGTGCCTGCGGCGAGCCGGAGAGCACCGCGGTCGGCACGGCGAGGAGCTCGTCCTCGTTGACACCGGCCAGGCGAAGGTTGCGCAGGTGCTCGTCGTCGGGGTGGATCACGAAGCGAGGCTCGAACAGCGGAGCGTATTCGGGGCCGGTGACGTCGATCGAGCTGATGCCGACCGCGGTGGTCGGGATCAGGTCGTGGTTGCGCAGGGCGATCAGACCGAGGTGGTCGCAGCGCAGGTCGCTGAACGCGTCCTCGATGTGCAGGTCGAGGAGGACGTCGCTGCTGTGGCCGGTCTGCAGGCTCTCCTGCTTCTGGATCGGCAGGATGTTGTTGACCAGCTGGCCGCCCTGCAGCGACGACCACGAGACGGCGTCACCGAGCTGGGCCATGATCAGCGCGAGCCAGAAGTCGGCCGCGTGCGGCTTCTGCGCGTCGGGGTGGTTCCAGTGCGGCGGGGTCGGGCCGGCGTCGACCGGAAGCCCGCTCACGACCAGCGCGCCGGTCGCGTCGCCGTAACGGAACGCGCGGATCGCCTGGGCGACACTGGCGGGAAGCTCACCACCGAGGAACGGCGCGGTCTCGAGGAACTCGGAGGAGACCGGGCTCTCGAACCGGGCGAGCAGGGACGCCGCCAGCTTCGCTGCGGCCTCGGACTCTGCTGGGGTCATCTCGACCCTGGTGACTACGGACTGTGTGCCCACAACATTGACCTTTCGGACATTGTGGCGAGGGTTTGTCAGAGTGAAATCTGGCGTTCCCACCAAAGGATTGCCTTACTTGTCATCTACTTTGTTCCGCCGTACGGAATTCAAACGAGTGATAGGTCCAAATAACGAGACGATAGGTATTAGGCCCCTTGCGCAAAGGCCGTGAACCTGTTTAGGGAATGTATCGACATTGCGGTTCAACAGTTGCCTGACTGCTGCTTTGATAGCGGGAACCGACCGGCGCCACTACGCTCCGGCCCATGGGCGCAGCGATCATCTCGGGACTCTTCGCGGTGGCGCTCGCGTGTCTCGCCTGGATGTTCAAGAACGGCAGCCGGCGAGCCCGGCTCCTCAACCGGATCGAGCGATACGCCCAGATCCTCGACAACCTTCCCGACGACCATCCGGCCCGGGCCCATCTGGACGCGGTGCTCGCCGCCGACACCGAGCAACTGCTCGCACTGACGGGGCGACCGACCGGCCACGGCGCGTACGAACCCACACCCACCGACGACGACGCTGACAAGGACGAGGACGTCATCGACTGGATGGGTGACGAGCAGGAGCGTCGCATCTCGCCACCTACGGCCCCCTCGACCCCCGTCGCCCCGCCTCTGTCACGCGCCGGCAGGAGCAAGGGGGTCACCAACTCCACACTGCCGCCCCGGCGCGCACTGCTGTCCGGGAACGGCTCGATGATCCTCTGGGTGCTGGCCGGCCTGTTCGCCGTCGCGACGGTCGGCCTGGTGGTCAACGCCCTCTGGTTCTGACATGCCTTGACAGGCATATTCCTGTCTGGGCATATTAGATGCGTGCCTACCCGAGACGTCTTCAGCGTGATCGCCGACCCCACGCGTCGGCAGATCCTCGATCTGCTCTGCCAGCGCGAGATGGCGGTGAGCGAGCTCGTCGAGACGCTCGGGCTCGCCCAGCCCAACGTGTCCAAGCACCTGCGCACCCTGGGTGACGCAGATCTGGTGCACGTGCGCATCGACGGCCCGCGCCGCCACTACCGGCTCCACCCCGAGCGGCTCCGCGACCTCGACGAGTGGCTGATGCCCTACCGCCGGATGTGGGCGGGCCGCCTCGACGCGCTCGAGAGGCACCTGGACCAGCTCGACGACGAGCTCGACAACCACCTGGAGGACTGAGATGACCGAGACCACCACAGGCCCGTTGGGCGACGTGCTCCGCGACGGCGAGCGGACGGGCCTTCGCTACGTACGCCTGCTCCGCCACTCCCCGGAGAAGGTCTGGCGTGCACTGACCGAGCCGGACGGCCTGCGCCACTGGTTCCCGACCGACATCGTCGGGGAGCGAGCCTCCGGAGCGCGGCTGCGCCTCCCGTTCTGGCCCGAGGGCCTGGAGCTGGCGAGCACCACCGAGGCGCTCGACGGGATGGGGGTGGACCCGGGCAGCTACGTGTCGGAAGGCGAGCTGCGCGTCTGGGACCCGCCCCACGTCTTCGAGCTCACCTGGGGGATGGACGGTCGCGCCGAGCTCACCGACCTGCTCCGTTTCGAGCTCGAGCCGACCGACGACGGCACCCGCCTCACCTTCACCACGTGGCTCGGCGGCTCCGCCGGCAACACCGACACCGCGGTCGGCTGGCACGTCTGCCTCGACCAGCTCACCGACCTCCTCGACGACGGCCCCACCGCGCCGACCGAGGAGTCCGCTGCCCTCGTCGTCCAGCGGGTCACGGCCCGCAGCGACGAGCTGCGGCCTTCGTACGCCGCTCTGCTCTCGTCGTGACCGGGACCCTCCTCGCCGCTCAGCCGCGGCGTGGGTCGATCGGGGTCATCGCCTTGCCCATGCCGTCCTGGATCGCCTCCCCGGCCTCGAAGCAGAGATCCTCGCGGAACCGGTCGGCCACGACCTGGACACCGATCGGCAAGCCGTCGTGCAGGCCCGTCGGCACGCTCAGGGCGGGCAGCCCGAGCATGGCCAGCGCGAGCATGGGCTGCTGCGCTGCCAGGATCGATCTGAAGGCGTCCGGGCCCTGCTGGTCCAGGTCCACCGGGAACTGGGACCGCAGGGAGACCGGCGTGACCACGACCGCGTAGTCCTGGAGGAGCCGGCGCCACTCACGCTGGTAGACCTCGCGCTGACCCAGCTTCGTGGAGAAGTCGGCGAGGCTGAGGTCGGGGGTGACCTCCAGCCACGTCTTCAGGGCCGTCTTGATGGCCTGGTCACCGTCCTTCTCCACCGCCGCGGCGAAGCCGTATCGGCTCTCGGCCATGACGAGCGGCGACCAGAGGTCGGCCAGCTCGGCGAGGTGAGGGAGCTCGACCTCGTCGATCCCGTAGCCGGCCCGTCGCAGCGCCGTGGTGGCACGGCGCACTGCCTCTCGTACGGATGCGTCGACGGAGTCGTCGCCTCCGGGCAGGGTCAGCACCGCAGCGCGCCGCGGAGGCTCGGGCACGCTCTCCGGCGCGGGGACAGCGGTCCACCCCGGATCACGCACGTCACGGAGCGCCAGAGCCTCCAGGCCGATCCGGAGGTCGCCCACCGTTCGGGCGAGAAGGCCCTGCGTCGACATCAGCTGGGTCATCATCGTCCGGGGAACCTCGGCCGTCGACGGGTTGAACGCCGCGACCCGGCCCATCGTCGGTCGCAGCCCGCTGACGCCGCACGCCCAGGCCGGGTAGCGCACCGACCCCGCGATGTCGCTGCCGTGGGCCAGCGGGCCGATGCCGGTGGCCACGGCCACCGCGGCGCCGCCGCTCGACCCACCCGGCGTGACCTTCGGGTCCCAGGGGTTGACGGTCCGACCGTGCAGGTCGTTGTCGGTGAACCATCGGAAGGAGAAAGCGGGCACGTTGGTGCGCCCCAGGATCACGGCGCCGGCCCGGCGGAGGTTCGCGACCGGCGCACTGTCCTCGGCCACGACTGCGTCGCGGTAGGCGACCACTCCGTTGGTGGTGGCGTGCCCGGCGAGATCGACGTTGATCTTGACCGTCACGGGCACCCCGTGGAGCACGCCGAGCGTCGCTCCCGCGCGCACCTGCGCATCGGCGGCGTCAGCCGCCGCGAGCGCCTCGTCCTCCAGGCTCTCCGCGACCGCGTTCACGGTCGGGTTGACCTCGCGAAGCCGGGTCAGGCAGCTCTCCGTGACCTGGCGGCTGCTCACCCGGCGCGTGCGCACGGCGCGGGCGACGTCGGCCGCGGCCCACGTCCACAACGGCCCGGTGGGCAGCGGACCGTGGTCGTCGACCGGGCCGCGTCCGACCGCCTGTCCCGGGTCCGCCGCGGCAGCACCAGGGGTGGTGGCCGCCAGCGACGTGGCCCCCGCCACGCCGAGTGCGGCCGTCAAGGCCGAGCGTCGCGACAACCGGCCGGCGGGACGAGGGGCTTCAGGGGTCTCCATGTGGGTTCCTTCCGCGGCGGCTCTCGGCTGTGGTCACGCGGATCGTGATCAGCCGCCGTTGGCTCCGGAAGCGTCCCATGGTGTGGCCGACGTCACATCTGCGCTTTTCCTAGCCCCGGCCCGGGCATCGATTGAGCGCGTACGCAGTTGGATCCCCGCCCACGGGTTCTCAAAGACGACACAGCGTCGTCAGGTAGTTCGTCAGGATGTGGCCCTCCGGCCACTGACTCCGGCTTGCGCGCTTTCGCGTTGTGCCTGGTCAGAGTTGGTGGAGCATAGGGGACTCGAACCCCTAACCCCCTGCTTGCAAAGCAGGTGCGCTACCAATTGCGCCAATGCCCCGAGCGGTCTGCGCCGGTCACCTCACCGTGTCGGTCGCGTCGGACCAGTTGCCCTTCTCGGGGCTGGACTGGTCGAGCTTCTTCTTGGCGAGGATGATGCCGGCTCCGGCCAGCACTACGAGGACGAGCTTCTTCATGTCTTCTCCTGCTGGTCGTGTCGGACATCGCTGCCCGGTGAGACGCGGCAAGCGTACCGGCCTGCTGGGAGCCGTACGAAATCAACCGGCCGAAATCAACCGGCCTCGGGGTCGGGCTCCAGACCGAGGGCGGCGATGGGGGTGCAGGTCATGTGGGTGCTCGCCCACATCCGGCCGGTCAGGAGCCCGAAGCCGTACGCCGAGGGGCGGCTGTAGGGCGAGGCGCCCGACTCGTAGGTGGCGATGAGCTCGCCGTCGACCTCGACGATGGCCTCGGCCATGTTGGGGAACTTGAAGGTGCGGCGCACCGCGCCGACGCCGCCGTCGGACGTGCGCTCGCAGATGAAGAGGGTGCTGGGGCGGTGGCGGCCGAACGAGGAGGAGAAGACGTACTCGTCGCGGCGGACGACGACACCTTGGACCTTCGGAGGCGTGGTGGTCGAGACGACCGGCTCGGAGAAGTCCCACTCGCCGCTCTCGGCCTTCTCGTAGGCGAAGAGGGTCTGCTTGCCGAACCCGCCGAGGTAGAGGCGGTTTCCCCGCAGTCGGCAGTAGGAGCCGGCAGCCACCTTCGCCGGAGGCTCGGTCGGCTCGACCTCGGCCCCCTTCTCCGCCGAACGGATCGCGGAGAGCGAGTAGCGGTAGAGCCGGCCGGCGCCACCGGTGCCCTTGCAGACCCACACGTCGTCACCGTCGATCGCGACGCCGCCCGCGTGGCCGGGGCCGGCCTTGCCCCGGTAGCCCGCGAGGATCACCTCGCCGGCGTTCTCTCCCGACTTCGGGTCGACCAGGACGAGCGCCGATCCGCGGTCGTGGGAGTAGTAGCTCTGCGCCAGCAGGTTGGTCTCGGGGTCATAGCCGAGCCCCTGCGGCGTCCAGTCGTGCGCACCTCCGGTGGCCAAGGTGTTCGGGATGACCGGCCCGACCCGCCCGCCGAGCTTCCGGGTCCAGCGAGACGTACGGTTCACTCCCTGCCTCACCCAGCGACGCGTACGCCACGGGAACGAGTCGAGGTCGAACGGCAGGTCGATCTTCGTCATGTCTGTGATGTTCGCATGTCGTTCCTACCGTGGGCGGATGGCATCCCGTGGCGGTGTCGGTACGTTCCCGATGTGACCAGCGATGCGACTGCTTCTTCTGCCGCCCTCTCGCCCCGCGACCTGTTCGGCGCTCTGAGCGGGTTCGGCCGCGGCCTGCTGCGGCCCCGGCGACCCGACGACCGGCTCCTCGCCTCGATCAGCGACGCCGGCCTGCCCCGGGGAGACCGAACCGTCACGGTGCGTCCGTTGCCGCAGGTCTCACGTGCCCTGCCCGCCGGCGGCATCATCGAGGGCGCCGGGCCCCTACGCCGCGTCCGGAATGCGATGACCGGCTTCGTCGTCGAGCATCCCGACGCCACGTTCGTCGTCGATCCGTCCTACTGCCGCGACGCTCCCGAGCGAGCCCTGGCAGAGCTCCCCGGCATGCTTCGCCGCCTGGTCGCACCGCCGGCAGACACGGTGGCCACCGTCGACTCGCTGCGCGCCGCCCAGGTGCGGCCCGACTTCGCCCTCCCCACCCACGCCCACTGGGATCACGTCTGCGGCCTCCTGGACCTGCCCAGCCTCCCGGTGCACCTGCGCACCATCGAGCGCGACTGGATCCTCGGCCCCGGGCCCGCACCTGTCGGGGGAGTGCGCCCCGCCCTGACCGACGGACGGTCCGTCGAGACGTACGACCTCGGTGGGCCGCCCGTCGCGACCTTCACCGCCTCCCACGACATGTTCGGCGACGGCTCGGTCATCCTGGTCGACCTCGCCGGCCACACGCCGGGAAGCATCGGGGTCCTCGCCCGAACCGCCACGGGGTGGGTCCTGATCGCTGGCGACGCCGCCTGGCACTACGACCAGGTCGACCTGATCAGGCAGAAGCCGTCGTTCCCGGGAGACTTCGTCGACGAAGACCGAGACGCCGCCTTCGCCGCTCTCCACCGCCTTCATCTGGCTCGCCACCAGATGCGGATCGTCCCGACCCACGACCACGATGCCACCAGCCTGCTCTAGATGTGATGTCCAGGGAGGTTGTACCGCCCTGGGACGGTGAGTCTGCTGAGAGGTGAAGGCCTCCGGTTGTGAAGTGGAGCTGTCTAGTTCACACACTTCACCGACCGGAGGCCTTCGTGTCCCACGCTAACGCTGCCCTGACCCCACGCGCTCGTTTACGACTCGCCCAGCTCGTTGTCGAGCGCCGGTGGACCTACGCTGCCGCAGCCAAGATGTTCATGGTTGCCCCACGTACCGCGAAGAAGTGGGCTGACCGGTACCGGGCCGAGGGTCCGGCCGGCATGCGCGACCGCAGTTCACGACCACGCACCAGCCCGACTCAGACCAGCCCGGACCTGGTCCGCCAGATCGTGCGCCTGCGGTGGCGACACCGCCTCGGCCCGGTCCAGATCGCCGGCCGGCTCGCGATGCCGGCTTCGACCGTGCACGCCGTGCTGGTGCGCTGCCGGATCAACCGGCTTTCCCACATCGACCGAGCCACCGGTGAACCGATACGCCGCTATGAACATCCGCACCCGGGTTCGCTGATCCACGTCGATGTCACCAAGTTCGGCAACATCCCCGACGGCGGCGGCCACCGCTACGTCGGCCGCCAGCAAGGCGAACGCAACAAACGCGCCACCACAGGGCTCCCGAAAGGTGCCGACTACAAGCCACGTACCGGCAAAGCATTCGCGCACACCGTGATCGATGACCACTCACGCCTCGCCTACGTCGAGATCTGCACCGACGAGAAGGCCGACACCGCCGTCGGGGTCCTACAGCGAGCAGTGGCTTGGTTCACCGAGCACGGCGTCACCGTCGAACGCGTTCTCTCCGACAACGGCAGCTGTTACCGCTCCTTCGCCTGGCGCGACGCCTGCGCAGACCTCAACATCAAGCACAAACGGACCCGTCCGTACCGGCCCCAGACCAACGGGAAGATCGAGCGTTTCCACCGGACCCTGGGCGAGGGATGGGCCTACGCACGCTTCTACAACTCAGAAGCCGAACGTCGAGCAGCCCTCCCAGGCTGGCTTCACTTCTACAATCACCACCGAGCCCACAGCGCCATCGGAGACCAACCACCCATCAGCCGATTGACCAACGTCCCTGGACATCACATCTAGAACCCGGAAGAGGCCCCGAAGGAGGATGCAGGCCTCGACGGTGCACGCGGTCCTCGTACGCTGCCGGGTCAACCGGCTCACCCACATCGACCGGACCACTGATCCACGTCGATGTCACCAAGTTCGGCAACATCACCGCCCCCATCGGACAGTTCCTGCTCTCTGGCATCCGTCATCGCGCTGGGCGAAAGTCCGCGCTCGGCGACCATCCGGAAAAGGACTCTTGTTTCAAAGTCGCATTCATGTTCCAATCTGGTGACCCCCATCACTTTTAGGCGTTCGGAGAGACCCATGAAGAAGATCGTCACCTGTCTGGCGACCGCGCTCGTGGCGGTTCTGGCCAGTCTGGCGGTGGCCGCGCCGGCCACCGCCGCGCCCACGTCGGGCATCAACGACTGGACCTGCCGGCCGAGCGCTGCACATCCGGAACCGGTCGTGTTGTGGCACGGCCTGGGCAGCAGCGGCGACGTCGGCATGCTGCTGCTCTCCCAGCATCTCAAGAGCCAGGGCTACTGCGTCTACTACAAGACCTACGGCACCACCCACTGGGGCCCGTTCATCGGCGGGCTCGCCTCGATGCGCGAGAGCGCGGTCGAGCTCGATGAGTTCGTGGAGAAGGTCCGAGCCTCGACGGGTGCGAAGAAGGTCAGCATCGCCGGACACTCCGAGGGGACGACCGTACCGGCGTACTACCTGAAGTTCCTCGGCGGTGACAAGGTGGTCAAGCACTTCGTCGGGTTCGGCTCGAACTTCAAGGGGAGCACTCTGGGGGGTCTGCAGCAGCTCGCGGACCTGCTCGGGTTCCGGCCGATCCTGGACGCCGGCGGCTGCACGTCCTGCAACGAGTTCGCTCCGAACTCGGAGTTCATGAAAGACCTCAACGAAGGTGGCGTGAGCGTCCCCGGACCCAGCTACACCAGCATCGTCACCAAGTACGACGAGGTCGTCACGCCCTACACCAGCGGCATCCTCGCGCCGGCGAGCAATGTGAATAACGTCGTTCTCCAGGACGTGTGCGCGGTCGACCTCAGTGGCCACCTGGGCCTGGCCTGGGACCCGAACGTGTTCGCGCTGGTGACCAACGCGCTAGACCCGGCGAACGCCAAGCCCGTCGGCTGCGTCCCGATGCCCTGGCTGTCCTGACCGTCTCGCGGAACGCCACACCCCCGGCACCGAAGATCGGTGACGGGGGCGAGGCATCCCGACCAGGGTGCTCTAACCTCGGTGCAGTGACGCCACGCAACAGCACCAGCGGCAAGACCACGGGCAAGCAGCAGAGGGTGATCCGCGGCCTGGACGCCGACCAGCGCCGTGAGCAGCGCCGGCAGGCCCTGCTGGATGCGGCGCTCGAGCTGTTCGCCGCGCAGGGCTTCGTCAACACCTCGATCGAGCAGCTGTGCCAGCACGCTTACGTCGCCACCAAGTCCTTCTACGAGTCCTTCGACGGCCGCGACGACCTCTATGGCACCCTGCTGCAGCAGATCACCGACCGAGCCTTCGCACGGCTCGCGAGTGTGGTCGATGAGGCACCCGACGAGGAGACCAGCACCCGCTTGCTGCTTGCCGAGCTGGCGCACACTTTCGTTGATGACGTCCGGATCGCGCAGGTCACCTTCGGCCAGGGCAGCGCCATCACGCCGGCGGCTGAGCGACAGCGCCGCGAGAACCGCCGCGCGGCCGCCGCGTTCGTCGAAGACTTGTGGGTCGGCTACGGCACCGTCCTGACAGAGCGCTACCACGGGATCGTGATCGGCTTGATCGGCGGTCTGTTCGACATCATCGCGGACTGGGTCCTCGACGTACCCGCAGCGGGACCCACCCCGGCCATGGTGGAAGAACTGATCACCCGCCTGAGCGATTTCTACGACGCCGTACGCAACGGCAGCTAGGTGATTGATGCACAGGCTGACCTGCTACGTGCCTGCTACGTGACTGATGGAGGCTGACCTTGAACTCCCCAGCGGTGTGGCGGCTCGCGATGTAGCGATCCGTCACACTTCGGATTCATTAGCCCGCGCAAGCAGACATGGCTTCGGTCCGGGGCAGCTACCAAATTTTGGGCAGGTGCCCGGGGGCACCGCCGCTTGCCGTTCCCCACATTGATGTCGCTCCTCGCTGGTCGGAGTTCATCGGCAGGCGGCCAGGCGCGAACCTCTGGGACGCCGCCAAGAAGGTCGAGTACCTCTCGGGTACCACGAAACCGACAACCCCGATTCAGACGACACCGAGGCCCCCAAGACAGAGGTTGAGGGCGAGGAGGAAAAGGGCGCCTGACAAGCAGAAACGCCCCGAACCGGAGTTCAGGGCGAATGCTGTGCGCTTAGGAGGACTTGAACCTCCGACCCCCACATTATCAGTGTGGTGCTCTAACCGTCTGAGCTATAAGCGCAGGCGCCAACTGGAGGGTGGAAGCCCCTACCAGCAGGCGAGAGGAAACATTACCCGGCCGCCGCCTGCGGAGCCAAAACGGTGACACGTCGGCAACCTCGGGGAGGAACTGCGGACAGAACTGCCGCCTGCACACATGAACCTGGGGAGGGTCGTCCGAACTGTGTTCGGACGACCCTCCCCAGGTGTGAAGAGCGGGCGCGGCTCAGTTCTCCGTCAGCTCGACCTCGACGCCACCGAGCAGCGCGGCGGCCATGTTGTAGAGGAACGCGGCCAGCGTGGCGACGGCGGTCATCAGCACGATGTTGAACACCGAGACGACCATCGTGAAGCCCATGATGCGGGCGAGGCCGAGGTAGTCCTGCACGTTCCAGCCGGCGCTGGAGTCACCGACGACGTCCTGCACGGCCTGGTTGATCGAGTCCCAGACGCCGGCGGCGCCGAGCACCAACCAGATCACGAAGACGGCCACGATCATCACGACGCTGAGCGCGATCGAGAGCAGGAAGGCCATCTTCATGACCGACCACGGATCGATCCGGCTCAGGCTCAGCCGAGCTCGGCGCGAGCCGGCCGACGAGGCCTGCGCGGCGCCGGCCGGGCCCGAGGTGCGGGCGGTCGACGCCACCGCGGACGCGGCCGCCGAGGTCGTACGTTTGAACTCACCAGCGGCGTTGGCAACCTTGCCTGTGATCCGCTGGGTCACCGGCTGTGATTCGGTCTCGTTCCGCTCGGTCATCGCGCCTCCCCCGGTCGTGCGCTCTGCGGTGCGGTCCGTCATCAGGATTCATCTTCCGTAGTGGTCTCGGACGACTCCCCATTCTCGCCGTCCCCACCGATTGTTACATCATCTGCAACCTCTGTCGCGGCGACGACTTCATCCTCCGCCTCGACGTCGACCTCGCGGGCCTCGACCGAACGGGCGACGACGGCGACCGAGTCACCCTTCTTGGGCGAGACGAACTTGACGCCCTGGGTGGAGCGACCGGTGGCGCGGAAGTCGGCGTTGATCGGGCTGCGTACGACCTGGCCGCTCGCGGTGATCGAGAGCACCTCGTCGCCGTCGACCACGATGAACGCACCCACCAGACCGCCACGGTCGGTGTTGGAGAGGGCCATCGTCTTGATGCCCAGGCCGCCGCGGGACTGCAGGCGGTAGTCGGAGATCTTGGAGCGCTTCGCGAAACCACCGTCGGTGATCGTGAAGACGAACTGCTCCTTGACCTCGTCGGGCGACTCCTCGCCGGTGACCGGAGCGTCGACGTCGGGGGTGTCCTCGTTGGCCTCGGAGAGCCCGGCCGCGATCTCGGCGGCGACGTGCTCGGCCCGGATCACCGACATCGACAGCAGCGAGTCGCTCTCACGGAACTTCATGCCGGTGACGCCGGACGTGGCCCGGCCCATCGGACGCAGCTGGTTGTCGTCGGCACGGAACCGGATGGCCTGGCCCTTGCGGGAGACCAGCAGGATGTCGTCCTCGGAGTTGACCAGCTGGGCGCCGATCAGGGCGTCGTCGTCCTCACGGAAGTTGATCGCGATGACGCCGGCCTGACGCGGCGAGTTGTAGTCGGCGAGACGCGTCTTCTTGACCAGACCGGAGCGGGTCGCCAGCACCAGATACGGCGCCTGCTCGTAGTCGCGGATCGCGAGCACCTGGGCGATCGACTCGTCGGGCTGGAACGAGAGCAGCCCGGCGACGTGACCGCCCTTGGCGTCACGCGCGGCCTCCGGCAGGTTGTAGGCCTTGATCCGGTAGACCCGCCCGGCGGTGGTGAAGAAGAGCAACCAGTGGTGGTTGGAGGTCGCGATGAAGTGCTCGACCACGTCGTCACCGCGCAGGGTGGCGCCGCGTACGCCCTTGCCGCCGCGCTTCTGGGTGCGGTACTCGCCCGCGAGCGTGCGCTTGGCGTAGCCACCGCGGGTGATCGAGACGACCAGGTCCTCATCGGGGATGAGGTCTTCCATGGAGAGGTCGCCGACGGCGGCGATGATCTGCGTACGCCGGTCGTCGCCGTACTTCGCGACGATCTCGTCGAGCTCCTCGTCGACGATCCGACGCTGACGGGAGACGTTGGCGAGGATGTCCTCGAGGTCGGCGATGATGACCTCGAGCTCGGCGAGCCGGTCGACGATCTTCTGCCGCTCGAGCGCCGCCAGGCGACGCAGCTGCATGTCGAGGATCGCGTTGGCCTGCACCTCGTCGATCTCCAGCAGCCGGATCAGCCCCTGGCGGGCGTCGTCGACCTCGGGGGAGGAACGGATCAGCGCGATCACCGCGTCGAGCTGGTCGAGCGCCTTGACCAGACCGCGCCAGATGTGGGCGTCCTCCTCGGCCTTGCGGAGCCGGAACTCCGTACGCCTCCGGATCACGTCGATCTGGTGCTCGACCCAGTTGGAGATGAACTGGTCGATCGAGAGCGTGCGCGGCACGCCGTCGACCAGCGCCAGCATGTTGGCGGAGAAGTTGGTCTGCAGCTCGGTGTGCTTGAGCAGGTTGTTGAGCACGACCCGGGCGACCGCGTCACGCTTGAGCACGACCACGAGCTGCTGGCCGGTGCGCGAGGAGGTGTTGTCCTTGACGTCGGCGATGCCCTGCACCTTGCCGGTGTCGGCGAGGTCGGCGATCTTCTGCGCGAGGTTGTCCGGGTTCACCATGTAGGGCAGCTCGGTGATGACCAGGTTGGTGCGGCCCGACTTGTCTTCGTCGACCTCGATCACCGCGCGCTGGGTGATGGAGCCACGGCCGGTGCGATAGGCCTGCTCGATGCCCTCGCGGCCGACGATCAGCGCGCCGTTGGGGAAGTCGGGCCCCTTGATGCGCTCGATCAGCGCCTCCTGGAGCTCCTCGCGGGTCGCGTCGGGGTGCTCGAGGGCCCACTTCGCGCCGGAGGCCACCTCACGCAGGTTGTGGGGCGGGATGTTGGTCGCCATGCCGACCGCGATGCCGGCCGAGCCGTTGACCAGCAGGTTGGGGAACCGGGCCGGCAGGATCGCCGGCTCCTGGGAGCGGCCGTCGTAGTTGGGGCCGAAGTCGACGGTGTCCTCGGTGATGTCGCGCACCATCTCGAGGGCCAGCGGCGCCATCCGGCACTCGGTGTAACGCATGGCCGCGGCCGGGTCGTTGCCGGGCGAGCCGAAGTTGCCCTGGCCGTTGATCAGCGGGTAGCGCAGCACCCACGGCTGCGCGAGCCGCACCAGGGTGTCGTAGATCGCCGAGTCGCCGTGCGGGTGGTAGTTACCCATCACCTCACCGACGACGCGGGCGCACTTGGAGTAGCCGCGGTCGGGGCGGTAGCCACCGTCGTACATCGCGTAGAGCACGCGCCGGTGGACCGGCTTGAGGCCGTCGCGTACGTCAGGCAGCGCTCGGCCGACGATGACGGCCATCGCGTAGTCGATGTAGCTGGCCTGCATCGACGCCTGAAGCTCGACGGTCTCGATCCGGCCGCCGTTGGGGACGATCCCGGAGGAGCCTTCCGAAGGAGTCTCGGTCACGATTTCTCTTTCTGCATGGGTCTATCTGTGAATGCCGGTGGCCTGTCGAGCCGCGCGGGCATCAGATGTCGAGGAAACGTACGTCCTTGGCGTTGCGCTGGATGAAGGAGCGCCGCTCGGCGACGTCCTCACCCATGAGGATGGAGAAGATCTCGTCGGCGTGGGCGGCATCCTCGAGGGTGACCTGCAGCAGGAGACGCTGCGAGGGGTCCATCGTGGTCTCCCACAGCTCGTCGGCGTTCATCTCACCCAGACCCTTGTAGCGCTGGACCGGGTTGTCCTTCGGCAGCTTCTTGCCCTGCTCGAGACCGTCACGCATGAGCGCGTCGCGCTCGGCGTCGGAGTAGACGAACTCGTGCTCGGCCGGCTTGTTCCACCGCAGGCGGTAGAGCGGCGGCTGGGCGAGGTAGACGTAGCCCTGCTCGATCAGCGGCTTCATGAACCGGAACAGCAGCGTCAGCAGCAGCGTGTTGATGTGGTGACCGTCGACGTCGGCGTCGGCCATCATCACGATCTTGTGGTAGCGCAGCCGGTTGATGTCGAAGTCGTCGTGCACGCCGGTGCCCAGCGCGGAGATGATCGCCTGGACCTCCTGGTTGGCGAGCACCTTGTCGATCCGGGCCTTCTCGACGTTGAGGATCTTGCCTCGGATCGGGAGGATCGCCTGGATGCGCGGGTCACGGCCCGACTTCGCGGAGCCACCGGCGGAGTCACCCTCGACGACGAAGATCTCGCACTCTTCGGGGTTGGTCGACTGGCAGTCGGCGAGCTTGCCGGGCAGGCCGCCACCGCCGCCGATGCCCTTACGGTTGCGGGCCAGGTCGCGCGCCTTGCGGGCCGCGACGCGAGCGGTCGCGGCGGCCATCGCCTTACGGATGACCTCCTTGCCCTCCGCCGGGTTCTGCTCCAGCCACGCGCCGAGCTCGTCGTTGATCACCGACTGGGTGAAGCCCTTGACCTCGGTGTTGCCGAGCTTGGCCTTGGTCTGGCCCTCGAACTGCGGCTCGACGATCTTGAGGCTGATGATCGCCGTCAGACCTTCACGGATGTCGTCACCCGTGAGCCGGTCCTCCTTCTTCTTGATCAGGCCCCACGTCTCGCCCCAGCGGTTCATCAGGGTGGTGAGCGCCGACCGGAAGCCCTCCTCGTGGGTGCCGCCCTCGGGGGTGTTGATGTTGTTGGCGAAGGTGTGCACCGACTCGTTGTAGGACGAGGCCTGCCACTGCATGGCGACCTCGAGGCTCATCGGGTTCTTCACCTTGGCGTCGGTCTCGGCCTCGAAGGAGATCACCGAGGAGACCGGCACCTTGCGCTTGTTGAGGTGGTCGACGTAGTCGGCCAGGCCGCGCTCGTACATGAACGTCTGCTCGAGCGCCTTGGTGCCGTTGGTGCTCGCGTGCAGCGCGTCGGGAGCGTCGGTGTCGTGCTCGATGGTGGCGTCTTCGACGGCGTCGGCGATCTCGTCGACGTGCGGACGCTCGTCACGCAGCACGATCTTGAGGCCCTTGTTGAGGAAGGCCATCTCCCGGAAGCGGGAGGAGATCGTCTCGAGGCTGTAGTCGGTGGTCTCGAAGACCTCGTCGGAGGCGTACCACGTGATCGTGGTGCCGGTGGGCTCGTCGGTCTCGAGGTCACGGACCGCGCGGAGGTCGTAGTCGGGCACGCCCTGGGTGAACTCCTGCTCCCAGAGCTTGCCGCGGTTCTTGATCTCCATGTGCAGGCGTGTGGAGAGGGCGTTCACGACGCTCGACCCCACACCGTGCAAACCACCGGAGACCTTGTAGCCGCCGCCGCCGAACTTTCCCCCGGCGTGCAGCACGGTCAGCGCCAGGGTCGCAGCGGGTACGTCACGGCCGGGTGCGGTGTCGGTCGGGATGCCGCGGCCGTTGTCGGCGACGCTGACGCCGCCGTCCTCGCGCAGCGTCACCCGGATGGTGTCGCAGTAACCTGCGAGGGACTCGTCGACGGCGTTGTCGGTGATCTCCCACACCAGGTGGTGCAGACCCCGGGTGCCGGTCGAGCCGATGTACATACCCGGTCGTTTACGGACCGCTTCGAGCCCTTCGAGAACCTGGATGGCAGAGGCGTCGTACTCGACCCCTTCTGCGGTCTTGTCGTCCGTGGTTGGAGTCGTCTGGTCGGCAGCGGTCACCGGTGCGATCCACCTGTCATTTCGGTCCGGATTCGGACGTGGCGTCGGTCGGGCATGCGATGGGCCGACCAGCGACGGGGAAGTGGAACCTACGGCGATCGACCCAACATCCATAATACCCCGCGGAAGCCCGGATTCCACGCATGCGGCCTCCAGCGGAGGGCAACTGTGACCGAAATGAGCCTCTGTGCGTCTCGTGACGGCGGCTCTGCGCGTCCAGCAGGGGGCTCAGTGAGTCCCCATACGGCCATGGGGCGCCTGAAGCGGCAGATCGCGGCTCACGCCGATGGGCTCGAACACTTGTGCAAAGTGGGGGTCTCAGCCGTAGGTGTCGCGCGGGCCACGGCCGTCTCGCAGGCCCCTCGGGCCTTTCTTCCACGAGGGAAGATGCGGGCCGAGCACCTCGATCATCACGACGGTGCCGTGGCCCAGCTCCTGGTTGAGCCGCTTGACCAGGTTGGGGGCGAGCAGCTTGAGCTGGGTGGCCCACGCGGTGGAGTCGGTGCGCACCGAGAGCTTGCCGTCGGCGTACGACTCGGGGGTGGTGTGGTCGGCGATCTCCTCACCGACGATGTCGGGCCAGCGGGCCATGACGCCGTGCACGCGCAACGAGGTGTCCCAGCCGTGGTCGTCGACCATGCGGCTCACCACCGCGTCGATGAGCTGCGGATCGCGGTCGTCGGGCCTGGCGCCGGAGACCCGCCCGCGGCGCGGCCCACCGTCAGGCGGCGTACGCCGCTTCCGCTGCGTCCCGGCCTTCGGCGCCGGCATCCTCGCCGTCGCGCGGGTCAGGGACCGGGCCAGGTCGAGGCCGTCGGCAGGCTTCTCGGCGATCTCTTCGGTGGTCTCGTCGGCCTCGGCGCCGTCGGTCTCGGCGTTCGGCTCCATCTCCGCACCCGGCTCATCAGTCACCGCGGGTCACCTCGCCGGCAGCGACATGGAAGCGGGCACCCGCGAGCGCGGCGGGCACGTCCTCGGGCACCGCGGCGGTGACCAGCACCTGCTCGGCGTCGGCGACCAGCTCGGCCAGCTGCACGCGACGCTGGCTGTCGAGCTCGGCGAAGACGTCGTCGAGGATGAGGATCGGGTCGTCACCGTCGGACCGCAACAGGTCGTAGGCAGCCAACCGGAGCCCGAGCGCGAACGACCACGACTCCCCGTGGCTGGCGTAGCCCTTGACCGGGAGGCGCTCGGCGCCCGCACCGTGGCCGAGGAAGAGCTGCAGGTCGTCGCGGTGGGGGCCGACGAGGCTGATCCCACGGTCGAGCTCGTCCTTCTGCCGGCGGGCGACCTCTTCGAGGATCGCCAGCTGCAGATCTGCGGGGGAGGTCGCACCGGCCAGGTCGAAGGACGGTTTGTAGTCGATCTCGGCGTCGTCGCGCGAGGCGCCTCGGGCGACCGTCTCGTAGGACTTGCCGAGATAGGGCCGGAGCGCCTCGGTGAGCGAGAGCCGCTCGGCGAGGATCTCGGCGCCGGTGCGGGCGAGATGGTCGTCCCAGACCGCGAGGGTGGCGAGCGCTCCCTCGCGAGCGCTCCCTCGCGCGAAGCCGGCCGTCTTCAGCAGCGAGTTGCGCTGCTTGAGCACCCGGTCGTAGTCGCTGCGGGTGCCCGCCAGTCGCGGCGAGCGCAGCATCATCAGGTCGTCGAGGAAACGGCGGCGGTCGGACGGGTCGCCCTTGACGAGGGTGAGGTCTTCGGGAGAGAAGACGACGGTGCGCACGAGTCCGACCAGGTCACGGGTGCGGGGGAGCGGGCTCTTGTTGATCCGGGCCTTGTTGGCCCGGCCGGCATTGATCTCGACCTCGAGGGTGGCGGTGCGTCCGTCGCGCACCACCGCGGCGCGTACGACCGCCTGGTCGGCGCCCGCCCTGACCAGCGGCGCATCGCTCGCGACCCGGTGGGACTGCAGCCGGGAGAGATAGTCGATCGCCTCGACCAGATTGGTCTTGCCCTGCCCGTTGCGCCCGACGAAGGCGGTGACGCCCGCCTCGAGGGGCACTTCGACGCTCGGGTAGGAGCGGAAGTCATGGAGCGAGAGGTGGGAGACGTACATCGTGTTTCCTCTCTCGTTGATGCTCTCGTTGCTGCGTCGTCGGTGCGGAGTCTTTAAGGTTTCCGCATGACCCAGTCTCCCAACCCATACGGCCCGCCTCCAGGGCAACCCGCCAACGGAGCGCCGGGTGGGCCTTTCTATCTGTCCGTGATGGGTCAGGTCCACGGGCCCTACCCGGTGCAGCAGCTCGCCCAGATGGCGGCCGCGGGCCAGGTCAAGGCGGATACGCCGGCCAGCCTCGGCAACGACCAGCAGTGGTTTCCCGTGAAACAGGTGCCCGGCGTCTTCTCCAGCCGCGAGTGGCTCGTCGCTCTGCTGCTCTCGATCTTCCTCGGCTCGCTCGGCGTCGACCGGTTCTACGTCGGGCAGATCGGTCTCGGCGTGCTCAAGCTGATCACCTGCGGCGGCTTCGGTATCTGGTCGATCGTCGACATCATCCTCATCGCTGTGCGAAAGTTCCCGGATGTTGACGGACGCCCCCTCGCCTGAGTCGCACCGCGCCGGACTACGCGGGCGCCTCGCGGCGGTGACCTCCACCGAGGTCGTCGCCGCGCTCGGCCTGGGCGGGGTGGCGATCGCCGCTCTGCTGCCTGCCGGAGGCATCGAGGACGGTCCGGTCCTGTGCCCGTTCCGCGCGCTCACCGGGCTGCCGTGCCCCGGATGTGGACTGACCCGGTCGTGGGTCTACCTGATGCACGGCGACCTCGGCTCGTCGCTGGCGAGCAACTGGTTCGGACCGCTGCTGATCGCCGTGGTCTTCGTGCTCGCCGTGGTCGCCGGCCGCGCCCGGCTCGCCCGGAAGCGCCCGGCCGAGCTCGACAAGCTCGTCCGCAAACCGATCGTCCTCGGTCTCGTGGCGATCTTCATCGCCTACGGCGCGGTGCGGCTCGTGCTCACCGCGGCTGGAGTGATCCCCGCGATCTAGGCCCCGTGAGGCGGGTCGGATCAGGCCTCCGACTCGGAGATCACCGCGTGGCCGCCGAAGCCGTTGCGCATCGCCGCGATCGCCTTCATCGCGTGGTCGTCCTCCTGGCGCGACACGAAGCGCGCGAACAGGCTGGCCGAGATCGCCGGCATCGGCACGGCGTTCTCGATCGCCGCCTCGACGGTCCAGCGGCCCTCGCCCGAGTCGTCGGCGTAGCCCTTGATCTTCTCGAGGTGCTCGTCGGAGCGGAGCTGGTCGACGAGCAGGTCGAGAAGCCAGGAACGTACGACGGTGCCCGTGCGCCACGAGGCGAAGATCTCCGGAACGTTGTCGACGATGTCGACCTTGTCGAGGAGCTCCCAGCCCTCGGCGTAGGCCTGCATCATCGCGTACTCGATGCCGTTGTGGACCATCTTGGAGAAGTGGCCCGCCCCGGGAGTGGTGCCGCAGTGGACCAGGCCGTCTTCGGTGTTCTCCGGCTTGAGCGCCTCGAAGGCCGGCATCACCTTGGCGGCGTCCTCCTCGGAGCCGCCGTACATGAGGGCGTAGCCGTTCTGCAGGCCCCAGACGCCGCCGGAGACGCCGCAGTCGACGAAGCCGATCTTCTTCTCGGCCAGGCTCTCGGCGTTCTTCGCGTCGTCGGTGTACTTCGAGTTGCCGCCGTCGACGACCAGGTCGCCCTCGCTGAGCAGCTCCTTGAGCTCGGCGATGGTGGAACGGGTCGGGTCGCCGGCCGGCACCATCACCCAGACCACCTTGGGGCTGGGCAGCGCCTCGACGAGCTCGGCCAGGCTGGCCACGTCGGCGAGATCCTGGTTGCGGTCGTAACCGACGACGGTGTGACCGGCCTCCTGCAGCCGGGTGCGCATGTTGCCACCCATCTTGCCGAGACCGACGAGTCCGATGTGCATGCGAGGTTCCTATCCAGCGAAAGTCGTGGTCGAGCTTGTCGGGACCACACTACGAGCGACGGTGGTCTGGACAAGCTCGACCACCGTCGAATGTCAGGAGAGCAGGCGGCGCGGCATCAGGAGGTAGCGGAAGCCCGGGTCTTCGCCACCCTCGGCCGGCTTGCCGCTGATCACCACAGGCTTGGGCGCCTGGGTGAACGCGAGCTCGACGACCTGCTCGTCGATGGCCTGCAGACCGTCGAGGAGGAACTGCGGGTTGAACCCGGTGGTCAGCCCCTCGCCCTCCATGGTCGCCTCGATCGACTCGGAGGCCTGCGCCTCGTCGCCCGAACCGGCGTCGAGGGTGAGCACGCCGTCTTCGAAGACCATCTGCACCGCGGTGTTGCGCTCGGCGACCAGGGCGACACGCTTGACCGACTCGACCAGCGAGGCCTTGTCGACCAGCGCGGTGGTGAGGTGCTCGGCCGGGAACAGGCTGCGCACCTTCGGGAACTCGCCGTCGAGCAGGCGCGTCGTCGTGCGTCGTACGCCGCCGGCGGCCGCACCCTCGAAGCCGATGATGCCCTCGCCGGTGCCGGTGGTGGACAGCGCGAGGGTGACCTCGCTGCCGTTGGTCAGTGCCTTGGCGGTGTCGCCGAGAACCTTCGCCGGCACCAGCGCGGCCAGGGTCTCGTCGGGCGTCGCCGGGTTCCACTCGAGCTCGCGGTGGGAGAGCCGGAAGCGGTCGGTGGCGAGCAGCGAGATCGAGGAGCCCTCGATCTCGAGCCGCACACCGGTCAGCACCGGCAGCATGTCGTCGCGACCGGCGGCGGTCACGGCCTGGGAGACGGCGTGGGCGAACAGCTCGGACTTCACCGTGCCGGCCGCGGTCGGCATCTCCGGCAGGGTCGGGTAGTCCTCGACCGGCATCGTCTGCAGGCTGAAGCGTGCGCTCCCGCACGTGAGCGAGACGCGCGCACCGTCGGTGACCATCTCGACCGGCTTGGCCGGGAGGCTGCGGCAGATGTCAGCGAGCAGCTTGCCCGAGACCAGTGCCTTGCCCTCGTCGGCGACCTCGGCCGAGAGCGTCGCACGTGCGGACGTCTCGTAGTCGAAGGTCGAGAGCACGAGGCCCTCGTGTCCTGCCTCGATGAGGAGACCGGAGAGCACCGGGGTGCTGGGGCGGACCGGAAGGCTGCGGGCAGCCCAGGCGACGGCATCCGCGAACACGTCGCGGTCGACGCGGAACTTCACGATGACCTGTCCTTCTTCTAGCTCGACATCGGGCGTGTCAGGTCATCTGAGCCGGGGAAGGGAGACGTCACCGGATCCGGAACGCCCCCGCGCTGACATGACCTGGAGTACGCATCCTGCCACGGACCGCCGACAACCGGTTAGCGCTCAGCCGGGTTCGTGATGCTCGAGGGCGAAGCAGTGCCTGTGTAGAAACTCGGTGCATGTGTGGGTTGTCCCCAGGGTGGGGCGTTCGTGGAATTTCACGGATGATCCATGGACATTGAGAGTTCAGTACGTCGTAAGAGCATCTGTGGGAAATGTGGACGAACGGCGTCTTCGCAGGTCGTGCGCAGGAATGTGATTCCACAGGGGGTGTGGAGGCGATGCTGAAATGACGTACGTCACTGTGGGCTGTGGAGAGTTGTCGGCCCGTTCGAGTGTTTTGTGCACAGGCCATCCCCTTTTCCATCCCATTTGAACCCGGGGTTCTCCACAGGTTCCACCCAGGCTGTGGGCTGTGGATGACCGTGGGAAATCTCGTCCAGTGGGTTTTGGAAATCCCAAAACACGGACGCGACACGGGCCGGACACAGAGACGGCCGCCGACCCGGATGGGGTCGGCGGCCGTGTGGATGTGGTGCCGGGCTAGCTCTGGCGTGCCTGCATCTTGACGCGGTTGGTGAGCTCGGAGACCTGGTTGAAGACCGCCCGGCGCTCGGCGAGCAGCTGGTTGATCTTGCGCTCGGCGTACATGACGGTCGTGTGGTCGCGGCCGCCGAAGTGCTTGCCGATCTTGGGCAGGGAGTCCTCGGTGAGCTCACGACACAGATACATGGCGATCTGACGGGCCATCACCAGGTGACGCCCACGCGAGGGCCCGGTGAGCTCGTCGATCGAGAGCCCGAAGTAGGCAGCGGTCTGGGCGATGATCAGGCCGGCGGTGATCTCCGGCTCGCCGCCCTCGGGGATCAGGTCCTTGAGCACGATCTCGGCCAGGGTCAGGTCGACGTCCTGGCGGTTGAGGTTGGCGAAGGCGGTGACCCGGATCAGCGCGCCCTCGAGCTCACGGATGTTCGTCTGGATCTTCGAGGCGATGAACTCGAGCACGTCCGGCGGCGCGGTGAGCCGCTCCATCGCCGCCTTCTTACGGAGGATCGCGATGCGGGTCTCGATGTCGGGCGGCTGGACGTCGGTGATCAGACCCCACTCGAACCGGTTGCGCAGCCGGTCCTCCAGCGCCTCGAGCCGCTTGGGCGGACGGTCGGAGGTGAGCACGATCTGCTTGTTGGCGTTGTGGAGCGTGTTGAAGGTGTGGAAGAACTCCTCCTGCGTCTGAGTCTTCCCCTCCAGGAACTGGATGTCGTCGATCAGCAGCACGTCGACGTCGCGGTAGCGCCGCTTGAACCGGTCCTGCCGGTCGTCGCGGATCGCGTTGATGAACTCGTTGGTGAACTCCTCCGAGCTGACGTACCTCACCTTCGCCCCGGAGTAGAGGCTCCGTACGTAGTGACCGATCGCGTGCAGCAGGTGGGTCTTGCCCAGCCCGGACTCGCCGTAGACGAGCAGCGGGTTGTAGGCCTTGCCCGGCGCCTCGCTGACCGCGACGGCGGCCGCGTGGGGGAACCGGTTGGAGGACCCGATGACGAACGTCTCGAAGGTGTACTTCGGGTTGAGCCGGGTCTCGAGCACGTTGGGGCTCGGCTCGCTCGGCCGCGTCGGCGGCCCGGGCACGAGCTGACGGGCCGGTGCCGGCTCGTCGACAGGAGCCACCGGAGGCGGCTGAATTGTCGACATGTCGCCATAGCCGGGACCCATGTCCTCACGCGCCGTCGGTGCCATCGGCGTGAGCGGCGGAGGCGGCGGCGGGATGGGCGAGGCCTGCGGCGCGGCGTACGCCTCGGGGGCCTCGGTCTCCTCGGGGCCGGTCGCGGAGGGGACTCCGGGGATCAGGCCGGGCGAGGTGGTCGGGTAGGCCGTCTGGTTCGGGAAGCTCGGCTGCGGCGGATAGACCGACTGGTGCGGGAAGGGCGACTGCTGCTGCTCCCGAGCCGCCGCTGCGGCCGCGTCGGCGGCGGCGATCTCCCGCTCGGAGATCATGATCGCCTGTGTGTCGGGGTCGGGCGTGACCTCGATGTCGGGGTTGACGGTGACCGCGATCCGGATCTCGCCGGCGAAGATCTCGCCGAGCGACTTCTCCAGGGTGCCGCGAAGGCGGCCCTCGATCTGGTTGCGGATGAAGTCGTTGGGGACCTCGACGATCGCGGTCGACCCGTGCAGCGTCAGCGGCTCGCTGTCACGCAGCCAGGCCCGCTGGTTCGCCGGGAGGTCGGCGACCACCCTCGTCCACGCGGATTGGAGATCTGGCTGCGGTTCGGGTGCGAGACCGGAGTTCTCCACAGGTTCCTGCCTTCCCTGATGGGGCTCGGGTGGGTGTTCTGCATTGGCGCAGCGGTCTGGTCTACATCCTCCACAGACTTTTCCACAAGCTGTGGAGCATCCCCGAATCTAGGCATCCGGGACCAACCGAGACACGTCGTCGCTCACAAGAAACCGGCCGTTTCGGCAGGTCAGGCCGGACATTTCGATCCCAGCGCGGCATTCCCCCGAATGCGACCGATGGTCCTGACTAAGTGCAGGGAAACCTCGGTAGACTACGAAACTACCGGCAGGTGACGGTGGCGGGCAACCCGTCCTCCACAGGTGGCGGTCGAATCACACGCGTGTGGTAGGGCGCGAGTTTGACCGTGGTTTCGCCGTCCACGTACCGTTGCTAGGTCGCCCGATCTACGGGTGCCGCATGTCCACGCCTTGGTTGGTCGAGGCGCGGATGGGCGGTGCTTGTTGAAACCGTCCGCCCTGGAGTCACCGCTGGTGACCCCGTCCAGACCAGCCGGCAGAGCAACCGGCCACCACACAAATAAGGAAGCACCCGTGAGCAAGCGTACTTACCAGCCGAACAACCGCCGTCGTCACAAGACGCACGGTTTCCGTCTGCGCATGCGCACCCGCGCCGGCCGCGCCATCCTCGCGACGCGCCGTCGCAAGGGTCGCAAGAGCCTGACCGTCTGAGGCCGCGGCCTCAGCCACCACGCGCGTGCTGCCCCGTCGCCACCGACTGGTCGATTCGTCGGGCTTCAAAGAAGCAGTACGACGAGGCAAGCGCGCGGGCTCGAAGAGCCTGGTGGTCCATCTGTTCGTCCCTGGCGCCGGCGCTGCCGACCAGGTCGACGGACCGCAGGTGGGCTTCGTGGTGAGCAAGGCCGTCGGTCCGGCAGTGGTCCGGAATCGTGTGAAGCGCAGACTGCGTCACCAGGCCCGGGAGTCCCTGAGCGGACTCCCGGGCTCTGCTGTGCTTGTGGTCCGTGCGCTCCCCGCTTCGGCCGACGCCGGCTATGACGAGCTGGGCGCCGATCTGCGCAGCTGCCTGGAGCGAGTACTCCGATGAAGACGGTCATGGCTGGGCTCAGTGCCGCGATGACGTACGTCCTGGTCGGGCTTCTCCACGTGTGGCGCACTCTGATCAGCCCGCTCTACGGCGACGTGTGCCGCTACTACCCCTCGTGCTCGGAGTACGCGCTCGAGGCCGTCAGGTCTCACGGGCCCTGGCGTGGGAGCTGGCTGACCGCTCGCCGACTGGCGCGGTGCGTGCCGTGGGCCAAGACTCGAGGCTTCGACCCCGTACCACCCGTCGCGCCCGTCGGGACCCGACCTGAAAACCCTGAAGACCTCGTCCGCGTCAGTGCGGACCCCCCAAACCGAGGAGCCTGATCCGTGGGAGCCATAGGCGATCTGTTCGGATGGATCGCAACACCGCTTTATTACGCCATCTCCGGCGTCCTGCTCGTGTGGCAGAAGGCGTTCTCGTACGTCATTCCGTCCGAAGGCTGGCAGTGGGCACTGGCCATCGTCGGCCTGACCGTGACCATCCGTGCGCTGCTGATCCCGCTGTTCGTGAAGCAGATCAACTCCAGCCGCAACATGCAGCTGCTGCAGCCGAAGGTCAAGGAGCTGCAGAAGAAGTACGGTCACGACCGCGAGAAGCTCGCCAACGAGACCATGAAGCTCTACAAGGACTCGGGCACCAACCCGTTCGCGTCCTGCCTGCCGCTGCTGCTGCAGATGCCGATCTTCTTCGTGCTGTTCCGGATGCTCTCCCACGCCTCGAAGGGCGACGGCAAGGGCTTCCTGACCGATGCCGACGCCCACGAGTTCGCCAACTCGACCTGGCTGGGCTCGCTGCTGTCGGACCAGTTCACGACCGCTGACCACGTCTCGACCCAGATCCTCACCGGGTTCCTGGTGGTCGCGATGATCGCCACGACGTTCCTCACCCAGCGTCAGCTGATGTCGAAGAACATGCCGGCGGACGCCATGACCGGCCAGTACGCCCAGCAGCAGAAGCTGCTCCTGTACGTGCTGCCGGTCGTGTTCGCCATCGGTGGTATCGCCTTCCCGGTCGGAACGATCCTCTACTGGACCTCCTCCAACCTGTGGACCATGGGCCAGCAGTTCTACGTGATCCGTAACAACCCGGCCCCGGGCACGCCCGCCTTCGACGCGAAGAAGGAGCGTGAGAAGGCCAAGCGCCAGAAGAAGGGTCTTCCCGAGGAAGACGCCGACGCTGTCGTCGAGACGAAGGCGGTCGCCGCCGACAAGCGGCCCGCGCAGCGGCAGCAGCCCAAGAACCAGAGCAAGAGCCAGCGGAAGAAGGCCGGCAGCAGCGCCGGTCGCTCCACGACCCAGAAGAACGGGGGAACCAAGTGACGACGCAGGATGTGAGCGGCACCGTGACGGAGCCTGCGGAGGGTGTCAGCGAAGACGCACGCCTCAAGCAGCTCGAGCAGGAGGGTGACATCGCGGCGGACTACCTCGAGGAGCTCCTCGACATCGCCGACCTCGACGGTGACCTCGACATGGACGTCGAGGGCGACCGTGCCGCCGTCTCCATCGTCGGTGGCGACCTGCAGCAGCTGGTCGGCCGCCACGGAGAGGTGCTCGACGCGCTCCAGGAGCTGACCCGGCTCGCGGTCTACCGCGAGACCGGTGAGCGGTCCCGGATGATGCTCGACGTCGGTGGCTACCGCGCCGACCGTCGCAACACCCTGATGGCTCTCGCCGACGAGACGGTCGCGAAGGTCAAGGAGTCCGGTGCGCCGGTCTCCCTCAAGCCGATGTCGCCCTTCGAGCGGAAGGTCGTCCACGACGCCGTCGCCGAGGCCGGGCTCACCTCCGAGTCGTCGGGCGTCGAGCCGCGTCGCTACGTGGTCGTGCTGCCCGAGTGACATCGCGTCGCTGAACGAAAGAGCCCCTCGTGCCGTCCGGCACGAGGGGCTCTTTCTGTCTGCGATGTTTCTATCTGCGGTGTTTCACGTGGAACGGGCGGTGCCTACGAGCGGTAGACGACCACGCGGTCGTTGATGCGGATCTGGTCGAAGACCCAGCGGATCGACGACTTGTTGCGTACGTTGACGCAGCCGTGGGAGCAGCCGTTGTAGCCGCGGGCGGCGAAGTCGGAGGAGTAGTGCACGGCCTGACCGCCCGAGAAGAACATCGCATAGGGCATCGGCGTGTGGTAGATCGACGAGACGTGGTTGCGGCTCTTCCGGTAGACCTTGAACGTGCCCTGACGGGACTTGTTGTTCGAGCAGCCGAAGCGAGCATCGATCGAGCGGACGATGTGCCCCTTGCGTACGTAGCGCATCCGACGGTCGGTCTTGTCGACGCAGAGCACGCGACCGCTGGTGACGCAGTTGCGGTGGAGGTTGTAGAGCTTCGCGTCGGTCGGGGTGTGGGTCATCGACCGGAGACGGTCGAGGGTGCGCTGGTTGACCTTCCCGGTGACGGCGAGGTGCTGGTTGCGCTGGAAGATCTTGACGGCACCTGCGGTCTTCGAACCGTAGTTTCCGGTGACGCGACCGCCGTAGATGCGGCGCTCCTTGAGGCGGGCCTGTACGCGGCGTACGCCGATGCCCGAGGAGCCCTGCTTGTAGAGAGCCTTGTAGGCCGTGTGCAGGCCGGTCTTGCCGACGGAGGTCGACGTGGTGGTTGCCTGGGCGCTGCTCGGTGCGAGCATGCTGCCGAGGGAGAGGCCCAGGGCGAGGATGGCGGTGAGCAGCATCGCTACCGGGGTTCTACGGACGTTCACTTCAGCTCCGTGGTGTCTGGGATGGTGGCCCGTTCGATCGGGCCGTCGGCACCGCACCCGAGTGCGACTTCTACGACTGAGACGTTTGGGCAGCCTCGGTGGTTGCATCAGGATCGAGGCTGCCTGCGGACTGTAACGCAGCGGTCCGTGCTGGCGGACCGAACCTCTCAGTTTCACGTGAAACAGGTCATCGAGCCGGTGGTGTCGCCGGCGGGATCCGAGCCGGTGGTCTCGCCGGGGCTGATAGTCGCGGGACGGAGTTCCGAGATCTGCGTTTCACGTGAAACAGTTTGGGGGTGAGCGAGGGACGTGAGGACGTGGGCGGAGTCGACGAACGGGCCGCGAAGTTGTTTCCGGCGGAGCGGCTGGACCTCGCCGAGCGGTACGCCGCCTGGTTGGCCGACGCCGGCGTGGTGCGTGGCCTGATCGGTCCGCGTGAGGTGCCTCGTCTCTGGGATCGGCACATCCTCAACTGCGCGGTGCTGGGGGAGGTGATCCCCGAAGGGGTCTCGGTGGCGGACATCGGGTCGGGTGCCGGACTCCCGGGGCTGGTGCTGGCGATCGCTCGCCCCGACCTGAACATCACCCTGATCGAGCCGCTGCTGCGGCGTACGACATTCCTCGAAGAGGTCGCCGAGGATCTCGGGCTGAGCAACGTCACGGTGCTGCGGGGGAGGGCAGACGCCTTCCATGGAGAGCTCGGCTTCGACGCCGTGACCTCACGGGCGGTCGCCGGCCTGGGCAAGCTGCTCGACTGGTCGATGCCGCTGGTGTCCCCGAAGGGCGCGCTCGTCGCGATGAAGGGCTCGAGCATCGAGGCGGAGATCGAGGAGGCCCGGGCGGACCTCGAGAGGTGGGGATGTGCCCCGCCGACCGTCTCAGAGCTCGGTGTAGACGTTTTGGAGACAACAACTGTCGCGGTTCGGGTGGTTTGGTCCGATCCTGCACGGGTAGATTGGCCGCCGGTCCCGAAGGGCGCCCGTCAGGGCTCCAAGAGTGGGTCCCGAAAGAAGAAGCGCCGCTGACGGTGGTCGGGATGGTCGAGACCACGGAAGTGTTGGCATATCGCGGTGGTCTCGACATGCTCGGCCGCCAGCAACGGAGGATGAGGGAAATGCCGTACGACGACGAGGGTGCGCAGAGCGCCGTTTCACGTGAAACCGACGAGCCGGTAGCGATCAGTCTTCGTACGGCCGGTGACATCGCATCGTACGAGAACGACTTCACGGCGGAGACGACGCCGCTGGCCGCCGCCGCGGAGCACACGCTCCTCGCGCGGGGTGCCGCCAGCAACCGGCCGCCGCTGCCTCGCCCGGCCAGCACCCGGGTGATCGTGTCGGCCAACCAGAAGGGTGGCGTCGGCAAGACCACCTCGACGGTGAACATGGCGGCCGCCCTGGCCCAGCTCGGCCAGAAGGTGCTGGTCATCGACCTCGACCCGCAGGGCAACGCCTGCACCGCGTTCGACGTCGACCACTTCCAAGGCACGCCGGGCACCTACGAGGTGCTGGTCGAAGGCGCATCGATCGACGACGTCATCGTGCCCGTGCCGAACCTCGAGGGTCTCCACCTGGTGCCCGCGACGATCGACCTCGCCGGCGCCGAGGTCGAGCTCGTCGAGGAGGAGGGTCGGGAGCAGCGTCTGAAGACGGCTCTGGCGAACTCCCCTCGCGTCGGTGACGCCGAGGACCGGTGGGACTACGTGCTCATCGACTGCCCGCCGTCGCTGGGCTTGCTCACGGTTAACGCGCTCGTCGCGAGCACCGAGGTGATGATCCCGATCCAGGCGGAGTACTACGCGCTCGAGGGTCTCGGGCAGCTCCTGCGCACGGTCGAGATGGTGCGTGCCTCGCTGAACACGACGCTGCGGGTCTCCTCGATGCTGATCACGATGTACGACGCCCGCACCCGCCTCGCGTCCCAGGTCGCCGAGGAGGTGCGCGAGCACTTCGGTGACACGGTCATGCGCACCTTCATCCCGCGCGCTGTACGCGTCTCGGAGGCGCCGTCGTTCGGTCAGACGGTGATGACGTACGACCCCGGCTCGCCGGGTGCGCTGAGCTATCTCGAGGCGGCCAAGGAGCTCGCCAAGCAGGGCCAGCACTGACCCTTCGCCTGATCGACGATCATGACTTTTGCGATGAATCTGAACACCTGGGGGACTGGAAGATGAGCAAGCAGGCGCCGAAACGCGGCCTTGGACGAGGTCTGGGATCGCTGATCCCGACGGCTCCGGCCAATGCTGGAGGTGAGTCCGGCGAGGCGATTGCTGTCCACTCGGAGGTCCGCCATTCGGACCTTTCCACTGGAGACACTTCTGGGCCTTCCGTGGACCCCGGGTCCACTGGCTCGACGGAAGGCCCCCAGATCGAGAATTCGGATCTGGCGCCCGTCGACGGGGCATATTTCGCCGAGCTGCCGGTCAAGCAGATCCATCCCAACCATGTGCAGCCTCGTCAGGTCTTCGACGAGGAAGCGATGGCCGAGCTGGTCCATTCGATCAGCGAGATCGGGCTCCTGCAGCCCATCGTGGTCCGAAAAGTCGCGACGGAGTCCTACGAGCTGGTCATGGGCGAGCGCCGTTGGCGCGCGACCCAGAAAGCCGGCCTCGACGTCATCCCGGCGATCATCCGCGAGACCGACGACACCGACATGCTCCGCGATGCGCTCCTGGAAAACCTGCATCGCTCCGAGCTCAACCCGCTTGAAGAGGCCGCCGCCTACCAGCAGCTGCTCAACGACTTCGAGTGCACGCACGACGAGCTCGCCCAGCGGATCGGTCGGTCCCGTCCGCAGATCTCCAACACGATCCGGTTGCTGAAGCTTTCGCCGTCGGTGCAGCGCAGGGTCGCCGCCGGAGTTCTCTCAGCGGGCCATGCTCGCGCTCTGCTCGCGGTCGAGGGAGAGGCTCAGCAGGACAAGCTCGCCCAGAAGGTCGTGGCCGAAGGCATCTCGGTGCGCGGCCTCGAGGAGATCGTCGCTCTGGGCGATCCCGACGGCGACGCGTTCGCCACGCCGCGAGTGACCCGGGCCAAGCCGAACGCTCCCGGGCTGAAGGAGATCTCCGACCGGCTCTCGGACCGTTTCGACACTCGCGTCAAGGTCGACCTCGGGCGGTCGAAGGGAAAGATCACCGTCGAGTTCGCGACCCTCGACGACCTGCGGCGCATCGTCGACCTGATGAACCCGAGCGACGACTAGTTGATCTAGCGGCTAAGCGATAAAGCGCTTTGTCGACAAATAGCTCAGCGACGTTCGAAAACGGGCTCAGATCGCTTCTCTCAGAGGCGATCTGTGCCCGTTTCGGCATGCAGCTGTCGTGATCCGGACGCCAGGAATCGCCGGAGAATGGCGCTCACAGAAGCGCTGGGAGCGATGGCGGCTCCCCGGTTGCGGCCGGAGAGGCTACTGAGTGTTCGTGGAGGGGTGCTCTGCGCCGCGGATGGGGAGTCCGGGGATCGGGCCGGTGGCTCCGAACGTCTCCAGAAGCTCCATCTCGGCCTCGATGACACCGGCGAGGCGGCGTACGCCTTCTCGGATGCGCTCCGGGGTGGGATAGCAGTAGGAGATACGCATCGAGGAGGCGCCGAAGCCGTCGGCGAAGAAGCCGGTGCCGGGCACGAACGCGACACGGGCGGTGACGGCACGAGGGAGCATCGCCTTGGAGTCGATGCCACCGGGGAGGGTCAGCCAGACGAAGAATCCGCCGTCGGGCTTGGTCCAGGTGCAGGCGGCCGGCATGTAGGCCTCGAGCGCGTCGAGCATCGCGTCGCGACGCTCGCGATACATCTCCCGCATCTCCTTGATCTGGCCCTGCCAGTCGTGGTTGGTCAGGTAGGCCGAGACGGCCATCTGGTTGAACGGCGGCGGGCAGAGCGTGGCCGACTCCTGCGCGAGCACGAGCTTCTCGCGGATCGCGGAGGGGGCCAGGGCCCAGCCGACACGCAGGCCGGGGGAGAACGTCTTGGAGAACGAGCCGAGGTAGATGACACCCGGGTCCTGAGCACGCATCGCGGGGCGCGGCTCGTCGTCGAAGCCGAGCAGGCCGTAGGGGTTGTCCTCCAGCACCAGGATGTCGTGGCGACGACAGATCTCGAGGATCTCGGTGCGGCGCTCGGCGCTCATGGTGACGCCGGTGGGGTTCTGGAAGTTGGGGATCGTGTAGAGGAACTTCGCCTTGCGACCCGAGGCCTTGGTGGCGACGATCGCCTGCTCGAGCGCGTCGGGGATGAGCCCGTCGGCGTCGACCTCGGCATGCACGACGTCGCACTGGTAGCCCTTGAAGACACCGAGAGCCCCGACGTACGAAGGAGCCTCACAGATCACGACGTCACCCGGGTCGCAGAAGACCCGGGTGACCAGGTCGACGGCCTGCTGTGAACCGACGGTGACCACGACGTCGTCGGGGTGGGCCTCGATGCCCTCCAGGCGCATGACCTCGCAGATCTGCTCCCGCAGCGCCGAGTCGCCCTGGCCGCCGCCGTACTGCAGCGCGGTCGCGCCCTTGTTGAGGATCAGCTCGCCGATCGAGTCGCCGACCACGTCCAGCGGCAGGCTGGAGATGTTGGGCATCCCGCCGGCGAGCGATACGACCTCCGGGCGGGCGGCCACGGCGAACAGGGCCCGCACCTCCGAGACCGTCATGCCTGCCGTGCGCGCGGCATAGCGGTCCGCGTACGGGTCGAGGCGGGATGATGTTGCGCGCTGGGGAAGATCAGTCATGGTGTCACCATCATGAAGGATCGCATACGCTGGTGACAGAGTCTCAACCGAGGATCAGAGGTGAGACGTGGCACGCCGCATCCTCCCGCTGACGCTGGATCTCTTCGCCGAGATCCCGGCGCCCTGCCGTGCCTGCCTGTTCTGGGAGCGCGACCCGGTCGGCCATCGTCGTGTCGACTCCTCGGATGCCGTCGGGGTCAAGGAGGCCTGGATCTCCGAGGTGCTCCGGGAGTGGGGATCGTGCGGACGCGTGGCCGTGATCGACGGCGACCCGGTCGGGTTCGTGCTCTACGCACCGCCGGTCTTCGTGCCGCGGGTGGCGTCCTTCCCCTCGGGCCCGGTCTCCGGCGATGCGGTGCTGATGACGACGGTGTGGATCGACCCGCGCCGGGCCGGCGGTGGCATCGGGCGGATGCTGGTGCAGGGGGTGGCCCGTGACCTGGTGCAACGCGGTCAGTTCAGGGCCATCGAGGCGTTCGGTGACGTCGGGCCGCTGAGCGGCATCCACGGCCGGCGATGCGCGGCCCCTGTCGACTTCCTGAGCCGTGTCGGCTTCAAGACGTTCCGGGAGCACCCCACCGTGCCGCGGATGCGGATGGATCTCAAGCAGACGGTCACCTGGATCGACGACTTCGAGCAGGCCTGGGAGCGACTGCGGGAGGTCGTACGCCCTCGCAGCCATCCGTCACCGGCCTCCACCGAGCTGCATCGCGATGCCGAGTGATGTTTCCCGTGAAACCTCTGCTCGGTGGATGACGCGCTCGAAATGACACCTGCCCGCCACCCCAGAGGGTGGCGGGCAGGTGGGTGACAGCGGGTGTCAGCCGATGAACTCCTGCAGCTCCTTGAGGAGCGCGGCCTTCGGCTTGGCGCCGACGATCGACTTCACGACCTCGCCGCCCTGGTAGACGTTGATGGTCGGGATGCCGGTCACGCGGTAGCTGGAGGGGGTGACCGGGTTCTCGTCGACGTTCATCTTGGTGAAGGTGACCTTGTCACCGTGCTCACCGGCGAGCTCCTCGAGGATCGGGGAGACCTGGCGGCACGGGCCGCACCACTCGGCCCAGAAGTCGACCAGCACGGGCTTGTCGGACTTGAGGACGGTCGAGTCGAACTCGGCGTCGGTCACGGCGGAGATGTTGTCAGCCACGATGGGTTCCTTCTCAGTAGGGACGGTTTGGGGAGGTCTGTGGTCAGAACGCCGGGGTCGTGTCGGGCATTCCCGGCGCCACGGTGGTCGAGGTGGTCGAGACCACCACCGTAGATGCTCGGATCAGACGGCGACGGCAGCCGCGTCGGTGTGGGCCCGGTGGGCGAGGTACTTCTCGGCGTCGAGCGCGGCCTGGCAGCCGGTGCCCGCGGCGGTGATCGCCTGACGGTAGACGTGGTCGACCAAGTCACCGGCGGCGAAGACGCCGTCGATGTTGGTGGCGGTGGTCTCACCCTGGGTGAGCACGTAGCCGTCGTCGTCGAGGTCGACCTGGCCGACGAGCAGCTCGGAGCGCGGGATGTGGCCGATCGCGATGAACAGGCCGCTGCACTCCAGGTCGCGCAGCTCGCCGGTCTTGGTGTCCTTGACGGTGATGCTCTCCACCGACAGCTCGCCGTTGATCGACTCGACCGCCGAGTTCCAGGCGATCTCCAGCTTGGGGTCGGCGAAGGCGCGCTCCTGCATGATCTTGGAGGCGCGCAGCTCGTCGCGGCGTACGAGGAGCGTGACCGAGGAGCCGAAGCGGGTCAGGAAGAGGGCCTCCTCCAGCGCCGAGTCGCCACCGCCGACGACCACGATGGGCTTCTGGCGGAAGAAGAAGCCGTCGCAGGTCGCACACCAGGAGACGCCCTTGCCGGAGAGCTCGTCCTCGCGGGGCAGGTCGAGCTTCTTGTAGCCCGAGCCGGTCGCGAGGATGACGGACTTCGCGTAGTGGGTCTCGGTGGCGGTCTTGACGACCTTCACCTCGCCGGTCAGGTCCAGCTCGACGACGTCGTCGGGCTCGAGCTCGGCACCGAAGCGCTCGGCCTGGGCGCGCATGTTGTCCATCAGCTCGGGGCCCATGATGCCGTCACGGAACCCCGGGAAGTTCTCCACGTCGGTCGTGTTCATCAAGGCGCCACCAGCGGTCACCGAGCCCTCGAAGACGAGCGGCTCCAGACCGGCGCGGGCGCTGTAGACCGCTGCGGTGTAGCCCGACGGGCCGGAGCCCACGACGATCACGTTGCGGGGTTCTGTCGGGGACGACGGGGTCGGCATCTATGGCTCCTCAGGTGTGGCTGGCGAACTGCACAACAGATCGTAGGCCACGTACATTCCAGGACCCTGAACGCCGAGACGTCACGTCTGCAGGTCGAGAGGTCAGGTGTGCAGGTCGAATGGGCATCGCAGTGCCAACTCGACCTGCAGGAGTGACTCTTCGGCCTGCGGGGGTGACTTCTCGGGAGTGGCAGGTCAGGCGAGCGAGGTGCCGAGGACCTGGACTTCCTTGACCTCGGCGCGGTAGCCACCGTCGACGTTGGGCAGGCCGGTCATCCAGACCAGCACGAAGTTGCCGTCGGCAGGCTTGTCGAGCTTGATCTCGCCCTCGGTGCCGACGCTGCCCTTGGCGGCGGGAGCGCCGGTGGGATCGTCGGACCACGGGGAGTCGCCGACGTAGACCTCGATGTCGGTGGGCTCACCGATCATGTTGAACTTGAGCGAGTCGACGGAGTATTCGCCCCTGAGGTTGAGCACCAAGCCGATGCCGGGCTTGAGCGATCGCGGGTTCTCGCTGACCGGGCCGATCTGATCGTTGTAGCGGGACGTACGCCAGGCCAGACCGTTGGGGTCGCCGTCGACCACGAGGTTGACGAGGTCGGGGGTCTCGGTGGGCGGGTCGCCGTGGGGGTCGAGATCCTTGGCGGTGATGCCCTTGATCGGAGTGGGCTTGGCGGGCTTGTCGCCGTCGCCGCCCTGGTCACCGTCCGCTGCGGGATTCTCGGCGCTGGGAACGGAAGGCGTGTCGTTGACGATCTTCCAGGCGATCGTGCCGGCGACGAGCACCAGCACGACGAGAGCCACGCCCATCGCGACGCGGATCCAGTTGGTGCCGGGCTTGCGGTCGTAGTTGGGCTCGTCGGCGATCGGCACGTTGGCCCCGGTCCACGAGCTCTGCCAGCCGTTGTAGGAGGCGTCGGGGGCCACCGGGCGGCGTGGCGCCGACTGCGGGCGCTGAGCGGATCGCTGCGGCGGCGTGTAGCCAGGGGTCTCGTCGGCGAAGAGCGGCTTCGACGGGGTCGGGTCCTGCATCGGCGGCGGCGTCGACGGACGCTGACGCTGGGGGCGCACGACCTCGGGGGCGACACCGACTGCACTGGCAGCGGCCGGTGCCTCGGCGGGCTCGGCCTTGGCCGGCGGGGCCATCGCCTGGGTCTCCTCGTCGGCGGCAGCTGGACGGTTGACGGGCGCGGTGGGCTCACCGGAGAAGCCGGCGAGCGCGGAGTGGAGCTCTGCGGCGCTCAGCGGCGCCATGTCGGCACCGCTGCCGAGCACCCGGTCGCACAGGTCGTCGAGCGGACGAGGTACGCCGGCGCGCACCTGCCGCGGGCGTAGCACGCGGCCGTGGTCGCGGGGAGCAGGCGGCATCGACGACAGGGTCTCGCCGGCCCACTTGCCGGTCAGCGCGGCATAGAGCACACCGGCGACGTCGACCTGGTCGCGGCGCTGGGAGTCACGGGTGTCGGGGTCGATGCCGTGGAGCGCCGCGTCGACGCCGAAGCCGATGACGCGCACCGCACCGAGGTCGTCGAGCAGCACGGCCTCGGGGTTGAGCCGACCGTGGGCATGGCCCTGGTCATGGGCGAGGGCCAGCAGGTCGGCGACCTCGGAGGCGATCCAGGCGGCCTGCTGCGGCGGCAGCGGCCCACCGGCAGCCAGGGCGTTCTCCAGCGAGCTGCCGGCGCCCCACTCGTTGACGACGTACGCCACCTGGTCGGTCTGGGCGGCGTCGAGGACGCGCAGCATGCGCGGGTCACCGATCGCGGCGGAGTTGCGGGCCGCGGCCATCAGGCGGGGCGCTCGTTCGTCGCGGGCGTCGAGCACGTGCACGGCGACCGGGCGGCCGAGCACTGCGTCCTGGGCGCGCCAGAAGCGTCCCTCGCGGGACTCGCTGAGCAGATCCGTCAGCTGATACCTACCGGCGAGGACGTCGCCTGATTGCGTGAACTCCATATCGGGCCCCATCCTTTCAGACCTTTGTATGGCGGACCTTGCCAACAGCACGGAGCCTGAGATGTCTACTCCGTCACCTGACAGGGTTGCCGCAGGTTCAGCGGCGCAGCCGTCCGGCGACCTTCTGCACCATCGCGGTCAGCTCCTTGACCTGGGCAGCCTGCGCCCCGAGGAGCAGCATGCCGAGATGCAGCGACCCGACGATAGCGGCCCCGATCAAGGCCAGCACCATCGTCGGCTCGTCGTTGACGAAGCCCAGCCCGGTGCGCAGCAGGTAGGCGGCGGCGGCCGCGACGAGCGTGATCATGACGAGCCGGGCGAGGAAGCCGAGCAGCCCTCGACCGTCGAGGTCGCCGAGGGTGCGCTTGAGCACGACGTACGAGACGACGGAGCCGACCAGGTAGGACAGCGAGTAGGCGGCGGCGAGCGCGGGCGCGGTGAACTCCGCGGAGACCGCCTTGGTCAGCAGCAGCGCGGCGACGATGTTGGTGGTGGCGACCGCGCACTGGATGAAGAAGACCGTGCGGTTCTGCTCGAGCGAGTAGAAGCCGCGCAGCAGCAGGTAGTGGATCGTGAAGAAGACCAGCCCGGCGGCGAAGACCGACAGCGTCGGGGCGTAGTCGCGGAACGCGTCGGCGCCGGCGCCGTAGCCGAACAGGATGTGGGCGATGTCCTCCGACAGCACCGGCAGCAGGGCCGCGATCGGGATCACGATCGCGAGCGCGTTGCGGAGCTGGTGCGACAGCGTACGTCCCAGCTCGGGCAGCTCGCCGGCGGCGCCGTGGCGCGAGAGCAGCGGCAGGATCGCCGTCGCCAGCGAGACGGTGATGATCGAGTGCGGCACCTGGGTGACCAGGAAGCTGTTGGAGTAGACGGTGTAGCCCGTGCCGCCGGACTCCGAACCGCCCGAGGCGAGCTTGACGACAATCGTGTAGGCCACCTGGTTGACGACCACGAAGAGCACGGTCCACATGCCCAGCTTCGCTGTCTGGGAGAGCCCGGCGCCGCGGAAGTCGAAACGGGGGCGGTAGCGGACACCCGCCCGGTGAAGCACCGGTAGGAGCAGCAGGAACTGGAGCGCGATGCCGAAGGTAGAGCCCAGGCCGAGCAGCGTCTCCTGGCCGGTGGTGAAGCCACCGACGTCGGAGGGACCGAAGACGACCAGGTAGGTCACCAGGGTCGAGACGGCGATGATGTTGTTGGCGATCGGCGCCCACATCATCGGGCCGAAGCTGCCGCGGGCGTTGAGCACCTGCCCGACCAGCACGAACATCCCGTAGAAGAAGACCTGCGGCAGGCACCAGCGGGCGAAGTCGAGGGTCGACTCGAGCTGGGCCGCGTTCGCTACGGCGTACCACTTGTCGTCGAGGTAGAGCCGCATCAGCAGCGGCGCCCCGACGACCAGGACGACCGTGACAGCACCGAGGAAGAGCCCGGCCAGCGTGATGATCCGGTCGGTGTACGCCGCTCCGCCGTCCTCGTCGTTCTTCTGCGCCTTGACCAGCTGCGGCACGAGCACCGCGTTGAAGACACCGCCGGCCAACAGGATGTAGAGCATGTTGGGCACGGTGTTGGCGATGTTGAAGACGTCAGCGTGCAGCCCGGAACCGAGAGCGGCGACCAGGAGCGCGGAGCGGATGAACCCGCTGGCCCGGGAGAAGAGCGTCCCCGCGGCCATCACCGCGCTGTTGGCGAGAACCGAGCTGCCGCCGGACTTCTGCTCGGTCGTTGTCACAGATCCGCCGCTCGCTTCGCTCGCTGTGGCTCCTCGCTCGTCGCGCACGCCTGAGCTCGTTCCTCGCTCGCGCCCGCTCCTCACTCGTCGCCTCCCGCCGTACGTGTCTTCTTGGCCTTCATGATGCGCCGGGTCAGTCGCACGGCGATCGCGGCGAAGAGTAGCGCGCAGCCGGTGCCGACGAACCACCAGATCACGCCGCTCACCTGCGAGGGGCGGATCGGGACCGAGGCGTGGGCACCGAGGGGGTTGCCCTTGGTGTCGGTGACGACGATCTGCGCGGTGTGGGTGCCGGTGTCGTGCATGCTCGCGGCCAGGTTGAAGCTCGCCTTCGAGTTGGCGTCGAGCTGGATCGGCTCCGAGGTGGCGACGCGCAGCGACTCGTCGGTGACCGCGTCGAGCCGCACGGTGACGGGCTGGTCGAGATCGTTGCTCAGCGTGACCTGGAACTCCCCGCCCTTCATGCTCGACAGGATCACCTTCGGCGGCACGCTCACGGTGATCGAGGCCAGGTCGGCGTTGATCTTCTCGAGCGCGTCGGCGGCCGAGCGCGTCTCCCCCTTGCGGGCGGAGTAGGCCGTGGTGGTCAGCGCCTCGCCGATGACGTCGGAGGAGACCTCGTCGTTGTGGGTGAGGATGCGCTGCAGCGTCTCGCCGGCGCTGATGAGCTCGTTGGCCGCCCGGATCCGCTCGGCGGAGATCTCCGCCTTCATCTCGCGCCGGGGGTAGCGGAGCTTGTCGGCGGTGATGGTGGTCGCCTTCTGGTCGGAGACCGCCTCGGGCAGTGTCGAAGAGGCGATCCAGGGAGCCTTCTTCCACGCGGCGACGAACGAGGAGGGGCTCTGCGGCGGGTGCCAGGCGTCGTCGACGACCACGACCAGCGGCTTGCCGGAGTCGCGGCGCAGAGCGGCCTCGGAGACGATCCGCTGACGCACCGAGATCGCGTCGATCGGGTCGTTGGGCCCAGGTCCGCCGGCGGCGGCGCGGGAGGAGGCCACGATCATCTCGTGGCCGTCGAAGTCGGCGACGGCCGGAGCCTCGCCGCGGAACATCTTCTCGCTGACCAGGTTGACCGAACCCGGCTCGAGCAGGTTGACCGCGGCCCGGTCGAGGAACCCGGTGGGCGGCGCGACGGCCGAGGTGGCCTTGATGCCGAGGTCGGCGAGCGCCTGCTCGGTCTGCTCGCGGGCGAGGGCCAGGAGGTCGGGGTCGCCGGCGGCGAGCGCCGACAGGTCGGGGTCGGCGTAGGGAAGGGCGAGCAGGTTGTGGCCGGCCAGGGCCTCCTCGAGGCGGGCCAGCCATGCCTTCGCCGCCTCCTTGGCGGCCTCGGCCTCCTCGTCGGTCACCTCCTCCTCGGCTGCGGCGTCGGTGCTCGACGGTGAGCTCGGCACCAGGGCGGAGGCGGACGGGGATGTGCTCTCGCTGCCGCTCTCCTCCGGCTCCTCGCCGTTGTCGGTCGCCGCCACGTCTCGCGGCGGGTTGCCCTCCGCCAGGTTGCGTACGGCATCGACCAGTGCGGGGTCGAGGGCCCAGGTCACGCCCGGCATCTCCGAGCCGGTCTCGAGCATCCGGTAGAGCCGCCCGCCCTCGCGCAGGTCACGGGTCCAGCCGGGGAGGTAGTTGACGCTGCCGTCGGCGTTGTAGACGACGCTGCGCCGCAACGGCATGACCAGCGAGACCTTCTCGGCCTTGGCCTTCTTGTTGGGCTGCGCGACCAGGGGAAGGAACGTGCGCGCCCGGCCGTCGGCCGTGGTGGGGGTGGTCGCCCCGAGCGCATGCACGCCGAACCAGTAGACGCCGGGCTGGGTGAGCCCGAGGAGCTTGCGGGGCAGCGTGATCGACCACGAGGAGGTCTCGCCGGGCGCCAGGTCGGGCACGGTGGCGTAAGACCCTTCGGCGACGACCCGCTCGCCGACCAGCGCGTCGGCGGGCAGCTTCGCGGCCTCGGCCAGCTCGTCGGAGGTGGTCATCGGCGTGTTGCCGACGAACGGGTAGATCTTGACCGCGCCCCACTGCTTGTCGGTGGTGTTCTCGACCTTGCCGCTCACCGTGATCTTGCCCTTGGCGCGCGGGTCGAGACTGACCGCGTCGAGCTCGTCGATGCTCACCGCGAGCGGGTCGGTCTCCTGGTCGTCGTCGGCGGCCCGAGCGGGCGCGGGCACGAGGATCGTCGACAGCATCAGCAGAGGGGCCAGCAGCGCCACGACGAGTGCGGCGGTGATCCGCCCCCGTGGTCGAGAGGGCGTCGCCTGGTGCTGGCGGACTGGCATGGCTTCGAGAATATCTTTCCGGGGGTGCGGTCCTCGTAGACTGCGGCGTTGTGTCCGACAGCCAGCTTCCCCCGATCAGCGTCGCCGATGTTCAGCGATCGGTGACTGCTGAACTGGACCGTATCGCACCGGTGATCGACTCCCTCGGAGAGGCCTTTGCCCGCTCCGGCTTCGAGCTGGCGCTCGTCGGAGGCCCGGTTCGCGACGCGATGCTCGGCCGTCCGCACAACGACCTCGACTTCACCACCTCGGCCCGTCCCGAGCAGACCGAGAAGATCCTGCGCGCGTGGGGCGAGGCGCTGTGGGACATGGGCCGCGACTTCGGCACCATCGGCACCCGCAAGGGCCCCTGGCAGGTGGAGGTCACCACCTACCGCTCCGAGGCCTACGACCCCGACTCCCGCAAGCCGGCCGTGGCCTACGGCGACTCCCTGGCCGACGATCTCGTACGCCGCGACTTCACCGTCAACGCGATGGCCGTGCGGTTGGGTGGGGCCGACGGGAAGGCCCGGGAGGTCGTCGACCTCTACGGCGGTGTGGTGGACCTGGCGACTCGGGTGCTTCGCACCCCCGGCACCCCCGAAGCCTCCTTCTCCGACGACCCGCTGCGGATGATGCGGGCCGCGCGGTTCGCCGCCCAGCTCGGTTTCACGGTCGCGCCCGAGGTGGTCGCCGCGATGACCGACATGGCCGAGCGCATCTCGATCATCTCCGCCGAGCGCGTGCGCGACGAGCTGGTCAAGCTGATCTGCGCGCCCTACCCGCGCCAGGGGCTGCAGCTGCTCGTCGACACCGGCCTGGCCGACCTGGTGCTGCCCGAGCTCGCCGCGCTGCGGATGGAGCGCGACGAGCACAACCGCCACAAGGACGTCTACGAGCACACCCTCACCGTGCTCGAGCAGTCGATCGACCAGGAGTCGCGGCTCGGTGGCGGGCCCGACTTCGTGTCGCGGTTCGCCGCGCTGATGCACGACGTCGGCAAGCCGCGCACCCGGAAGTTCCACGACGACGGCACCGTCTCCTTCCACCACCACGACGTCGTCGGCGGCAAGATGACCCGCAAGCGGATGAAGCAGCTGCGCTTCTCCAAGGACGAGATCGAGGCCGTCGCCAAGCTCGTCGACCTGCACCTGCGCTTCCACGGCTACGGCGACGGCGACTGGACCGACTCGGCGGTGCGACGCTACGTGCGCGACGCCGGCGACCAGCTCGAGCGGCTCCACGTGCTCACCCGTGCCGACTGCACCACCCGCAACCGCCGCAAGGCCGACCGGCTGGCCCGCACCTATGACGCCCTCGAGGCCCGCATCGAGCGGATCTCCGAGGAGGAGGAGCTGGCCGCGCTGCGCCCCGCGCTCGACGGCAACCAGATCATGGAGCTGTTGGACATCCCGGCAGGTCGCGAGGTCGGGGCGGCGTACAAGTTCCTGATGGAGCTGCGGCTCGACGAGGGCGTGCTCTCCGAGGACGAGGCCGGCAAACGCCTCCTCGACTGGTGGGCCGAGCGTCCACCGGCTTGACCTTGATGGAAGCATCTAGCAGATGACCGGCAAACGTTCGATCGGCGGCGCTCTGCGCTCGATGCTGCGGCGGCCCGCTGCAAGCCAGGCTGCAAACCAGGCTGCGACTCAGGGCTCGACCGAGGCTGCGACCCGGCCCGAGAGCCTCCACGTACGCGAACCCGTACGCCTGCGACGGCTGCCCGGCACCCCGACGATGTTTCCCTCGCTCGGCTGGTTCGGTGGCATCGGCGCGGCCTACCTCAGCGTGCCGCTCGCCGGGCCGGTCTCGGTGCTGCGGGTCCACGTCCCCGAGAAGGTCGAGGGACAGGTCGACCTGCGTGGCTTCGAGCTCTACTCCGGCGGCACCGTGGTGCCGGTCAGGGCCGCTGACCAGGAGGTCGAGCAGAGCTCCGCGGCTCCGTCGCAGCCGAAGGGGACCAACGCGTTCGAGTACGGCAGCCTGCGCACGAAGAAGGAGACCGGTGCCTGGTGGTCGGTGCGGCTGGCGACACCGGTCGAGGCCGACGAGCTCCGCGTCTACAACCGGCGCGACGGCTGGGGCAACCGGAGCCGCCGGCTGACGGTCGCGGTCGGCGGGCCCGACGGCGGCTTCCACACGGTCTGGTCCCTCGACTCCGACCGGGTGGTCAGCCGTACGCTCGCCCTGGTCTCGCGACTGCTCGGTCGGGAGGTCGGCGCCGACGTGCTCGAGTCCGAGGACTCCGCCCGGGCCGCGCACGCCGAGGTGCTCGCCGACCTCGCCCGGCTCGCGGAGAAGGGCCTGCTCACCCCCGATGCCGAGGAGCAGCGGCTGCTCACCGCGCTGATCCCGCTCCGACTCCCCGCCGACGCCGCGCTGACCGATGACGAGTGGACCCTCGCCGGCCACCTGCTCGCCGCCGAGCGGCTGCGGTTCCCGACGACGGCGACCTCGATGCCGACCTACCAGCTGGTGCTCGGCTCCACCGTCGAGCTGCGCAGGCTCGAGACCGAGGTCAACCGCGCGGCCGCCGTCATCGGTGGCGAGCCGGCCGGTCTGACCCGCCACGGCTTCCGCGACCACGGGGTGCTGCGCAAGCGGTCCGCCGGCTACGTCGAGACGATGCGGCACGCCACCGCGCTGCTGACCGAGCTGGGGAAGCCGGCGCTGATGGCGTACGGGACGCTGCTCGGTGCCGTCCGGGAGGGCGACTTCCTGGCCCACGACGACGACGTCGACATGCTGATCCCGCTCGAGGCCGCGACCCGCGAGGAGGCCGAGCCGCTGCTGGCAGCGCTGAGGGACGAGATCGCCGAGCGTGGCTGGAAGGTCGCCCGGCCCAACAACCAGCTCAACTTCCACATCACCGACCCCGAGACCGGGCTCCACATCGACCTCTTCCCGCTGCTGGTCGACGGCGACGCGACCACGCTCCACATGGAGAAGATGAAGCTGCGTCCGATCGCGACCTCGCTGGTGCTGCCGGCCTCGGAGATCTCGTTCCACGGGACGGCGCTGCTCGCGCCGGCCGACCCGGAGGGGTTCCTCGCCGAGCGCTACGGCCCGACCTGGGGCACGCCCGACCCGTTCTACGACTGGCCGTGGAAACTGTCCGACGCCAGCGACTGAGCCCTTCCGGAGATCGCATACTGACGGTACGGTTCCGGCATGACGACGACCACAGACCTCGAAGCGACCACCACGATCAACGCCGCCCCCGCTCAGGTGTGGGCAGCGATCACCGACCTCCCCCGGATGGCCTCGTGGAGCCCGCAGGTGGTGAAGACGGTCGTGCTCGGCCAGGTCAAGGAGGGCACCCGCTTCCTCAACATCAACCACCAGGGCTGGAAGCACTGGCCCACCACCGCCAAGGTCGTACGCTTCACGCCCCACTCCGACTTCGCCTTCCGCGTCACGGAGAACACGACCGTCTGGTCCTACCAGCTCGAGGACACCGCCGAGGGCACCGTCGTCACCCACCGCCGTGAGGCCCCGACCGGCATCTCCGCCCTCTCCCGCTCGCTGACCAAGGTCGCGTTCGGTGGCGAGGAGACCTTCACCGACGAGATGCGTGCGGGCATGGCGGTCACGCTCGCCAAGCTCAAGTCCGACCTCGAGAAGTAACCCGCCGAGAAGTCACTCCCGCAGGTCGAGGCGTCACTCCTGCAGGTCGAGAAGTCACGCAGATGCCAGTTCGACCTGCAGAGGTGACGCTTCGGCCTGCAGGGGTGACTTCTCGACAGGAGGGGTCAGACTCGGGTGCCGGAGGTCCAGCGGTAGACGGTGCTCGGAGACACGCCGAGCTTCTGAGCGACGTCGGGTACGCGGGCGCCGGCGCGGACCAGGACCCGGGCAGCCTCGGGTGACTCCGAGGGCAGGTTGTCGAGCAGCTCCTCGACCTCGTCGGGGAAGACGTCGGGATAGTCCATCGCCGGCTCCGGGTCGGGGATGTTCTCCGGGAACGGGATCCGGTCCAGGAGTGCGCCGTCCGCCTCCGGTGGCGCTGTCGTGAATGGCTCTGCCGAGGCCATCTCCCGGGTGCGGTTCTCCCGCGGCGGGTGCACCTCACGCGGCACGTCCACGGGCAGGTCGGCGATCGTGAGGTCGGGATCGACCCGCTCGACGACCGGCACGCTGAGCGCCTGCTGCATGTCGGGCAGGGTGATCGGCAGCCGGTCGGCCTGCCGGGTGCCCTCGGCGACCGCGGAGAAGGCGTCGACCCACTGGGTGATCTGATCGCGCATCGCTCCCGGGGCGACCGAGCGCAGCGCGACCGCCTCCGCGCGCCAGTAGCGCCGCTGCGCGCGCTCGAGCTTGCGGCGGGAGCCCCGCGTACGCTTCCGCAGCGCTGCGTCACGAGAGCGTCGCCACTCGACCCGGGTGGCGAGGAGAGCGTGCATCCTGGCGCCGGTGCGCAGCTCCGACCAGGAGCGTTCCATGGCGAGGTGACGGTCGCCGACGAGGGCCAGGTGCCACATCAGCGCGGCCAGCAGCGGCACGATGAACCGGAACGCCGCAGCGGTGGCGGCGTGGCCGAGGTGGATCTCGTGCCAGCCGGCGAAGAATCCCGACGCCGCCGAGAGCAACCACGTCAGCGACAGCAGCGTCTGCGCCGGCCGGTCCTGCTGCGCCGCCTCGCGAGCCATCAGCGCCACGGTGACCAGCGACAGCTCGAAGACCCCGGCGAAGGCGTACGCATTGATCGTGCCCATCGCGAGCACGTCCCGCCCGAACCCGACCATCGCGACGTACGCCGCTGCCGTCGAGATCAGCGCGACCGAGACGGCGCCGAAGAGGATGAGGCCACGGCCATTTCCGGTCGAGCCGTTGCCGGTCGAGCCGCTGCCTGTCGAGCCGTCGCCCGACGTCGTCGTGGGGTGGTCGTGGTCGGGCATGGTGGGGGCTCCCGTGTCTGGTTTCACCGGTCCGGCCCGACAGGTTAGGCCTATGAACACGTGTTCGAACAGTGTCGACCCGGGAGTGTCGCAAAATAGACGCCGCCCCGGGCGACGCGTGGTCACCCGGGGCGGCTCAACGGCAGAGCGTCACTCGCCGCGGATGAACTGCTCCAGCTGAAGACGACCCTCGGTGTCCTCGATCTGCACCGGCGGGCTCTTCATCAGGTAGGCCGAGGCCGGGATGATCGGGCCGCCGATGCCGCGGTCCTTGGCGATCTTGGCCGCCCGGACGGCGTCGATGATGATGCCCGCCGAGTTTGGCGAGTCCCAGACCTCGAGCTTGTACTCGAGGTTGAGCGGCACGTCACCGAACGCGCGACCCTCGAGGCGCACATAGGCCCACTTGCGGTCGTCGAGCCACTGCACGTAGTCCGAGGGACCGATGTGCACGTTGCGGTCGTCGATCTTGTCCGCGAGCTCGCCACGAAGGTTGGAGGTGACGGCTTGCGTCTTGGAGACCTTCTTCGACTCCAGGCGCTCGCGCTCGAGCATGTTCTTGAAGTCCATGTTGCCGCCGACGTTGAGCTGGTACGTCCGGTCCAGCGCGACGCCGCGGTCCTCGAACAGCTTGGCCATGACGCGGTGGGTGATGGTGGCACCGACCTGCGACTTGATGTCGTCACCGACGATCGGGACGCCGGCGGCCTCGAACTTCGCGGCCCACTCGGGGTCGGAGGCGATGAAGACCGGCAGGGCGTTGACGAAGGCGACGCCCGCATCGATCGCGCACTGCGCGTAGAACTTGTCGGCCTCCTCCGAACCCACCGGGAGGTAGGAGACGAGGACGTCGACCTCCTTCTCGCGCAGGACGGAGACGACGTCGACGGGGTCGAGGCCGGACTCGGAGATGGTCTGCTTGTAGTACTTGCCCAGACCGTCGAGCGTGGGGCCCCGCTGCACCTCGATGCCCTTGAACGGGACGTCGGCGATCTTGATGGTGTTGTTCTCGGAGGCGTTGATCGCCTCGGAGAGGTCCTTGCCGACCTTCTTGTCGTCGACGTCGAACGCCGCGACGAACTCGACGTCAGAGACGTGGTAGTCGCCGAACTTGACGTGCATCAGGCCCGGGACCGTGCCCGCCGGGTCGGCGTCCTTGTAGTACTCCACACCCTGGACCAGGGAGCTGGCGCAGTTGCCGACTCCCGCGATTGCTACACGAACCGAACCCATCGGGGCTCCTTCCAATTCTCCTGGCCGACTCACCGGCGAGGAGGTCATTTCTCATCCTCTTGGCTGCTGTGCGCTGCGGCCGCGCGAGTTTCCTGCTGCGGCGCTGTGCGCGAGACGTCCGCTTCGTCGCGTACGTCATCGTCATTCCCCAGACCCCTCCGCCCCGTCGCCTGCTCGTCGTTCGCAGGCTTGGGGTTGCGCTCGGCGTCGATGAGCGAGGAGAGCCATCTGACCTCTCGCTCGACCGACTCGACACCGTGGCGCTGAAGCTCTCGGGCGTAGGAGTCGACCTCTTTCTGGGTCATGGCAAGCTCGCGCTGGACCCGGTCGAGCCGCTCCTGGAGCCGACTGCGACGCCCCTCGAGGACGCGCAGCCTGATCTCCATGTCGGTGCGACCGAAGAACGCGAACCTGATGTCGAAGTTGTCGTCCTCCCAGGCCATCGGACCGACCTCGGACATGAGCTGGGTGAACTCACGTTCGCCGGCAGGCGTCAGCTGGTAGACGATCCGAGGTCGCCGGGTCACCGGCGTCACGCTCTGCGCTGCTTCCTCGATGAGGTGCTTGCGCAGCATCTTCTTCAGGGCGGGGTAGAGGGAGCCGTACGACAGCACCCGACCCCAGCCCAGCATCAGGTTGAGCCGCTTCCGCAGCTCGTAGCCGTGCATCGGCGTCTCGTGCAGCAGTCCGAGGACTGCGAGCTCGATCGTCTCTGCGCGGCGTGCCATACGACCTATCGTAGCGATATATCCGCGACGGCAAATAGAGACCAAAGTCTTGTCTGTCGACGCCCGAAGAGATCACTTCGATGCAACCGTCACCGAACTGTTGATGTCGGGTGACTTCGGGCGCGCTAGGCCGTGGATGCGTGGGCGCTAGCGTCGATTGCGTACGCTGATGGCTGCCGTTCGGCCACCCGTGGATCCACCCGGGGGAGAGTTCGGTGAGCGTCGCGTCAGGTTGATGGGATCTCCTCGGGGGGATTCAGCGACGTCGGGGGATAGTCAGTGTCAGCCCGTCCGGTCACGTGCCGGGCAGTCACAGGAGCAGTGCAGACCCGTGAGCGACCCCTTCGGCGGCGACTTTCCGCAACGGCCGAGACCCCGCAGTTCCAACGCCCGCAGACCTGATCTCGGTGGGCGTCCAGGTCGACCCCAGGCGGGCCCTCGTCCGCCGCAGGGTGGGCAGGCAGGTCGTCCGCCGGCACCGCGCCGTCCCCAGAACGACTCTCGGGGCGGATCACAGGGTGGCCCGCAGGGTGGCTCACCGGGCGCACCCCAAGGAGCTCCGCAGAGCAGGCCGTCCCGCCGCCCCCAGCCTCGGGGAGCCCAGCAGCCCCCGATGCCTCCCGGTGGCCCCCGCCCCGGTCCCGGTCGCCCTCCCTACGCCGGCCCTCGCCGCCCGGGTGAGCCGCCCGTCGATCGCCTCGGCCAGCGGCCCGCACGACCCGATCCGAACGGCCCGCGTCGCCCCGAGGGTCGCTTCGGCGACCTGAAGCGCGACCCCAAGGCCGCGTTCGGCGCCGCGATGGACCGGTTCAACGACCCCGAGCGTGACAAGAAGGGCCTCGCGGTCCGGATCGCCAAGGGTGCGGCCGTCTTCGCGCTGGTCATGGCGCTGATCGGCAGCGCCGCGGTGATCATTTCCTACAACATGATCTCGGTGCCCAGCGCCAACGAGGCGTTCCAGGCCGAGTCGAGCTTCGTCTACTACGCGGGCGGCAAGAAGGAGGTCGGCCGTTTCCAGTCGGGCGACCAGAACCGTGACGCGCTGACTGTCGAGGAGATGCCCGACCTCGTCAAGGACGCTGCCGTCGCAGCCGAAGACCGCAGCTTCTACGAGAACAACGGCATCGACCTCAAGGGCATCGCGCGCACGCTCTTCTCCAACGCCACCACCGGCAGCCAGGGCGGCGCCTCGACGATCACCCAGCAGTACGTCAAGAACCTCTACCTGACCCAGGAGCGCACCTACTCGCGCAAGGTCAAGGAAGCGGTGATCTCGCTCAAGATCAGCCGGCAGGAGTCGAAGGACAAGATCCTCACCGGCTACCTCAACACCGTCTACTTCGGCCGCGGAGCCTATGGAGTGCAGGCGGCTGCGAAGACCTACTTCCGCAAGTCGGCCAAGGATCTCAACATCAAGGAGGCCGCGGCGCTCACCGCGATCCTCAACAACCCCAACGGGTTCGACCCGGAGAAGGCCGGCAAGGACGCCGGTGGCACCGAGCTGCTCGGCCGCTACCAGTACGTGCTGTCCGGCATGGGCGACCTCAAGGCCAAGGGCAAGGCGCTCAGCGACTACGACGAGGCCACCCTCGAGAAGTCCAAGTCGGCCCTGCCCAAGTTCCCCAAGCCGCGTGCCGACAGCCGCCTGGGCGGCCAGAAGGGCCACGCGCTCACCCTGGTGAAGACCGAGCTGAAGTCGTTGAAGAACGACAACGGCGAGCCCCTCTTCACCGAGGAGGAGATCGACAGCAAGGGCCTGAAGGTCACCACCACGCTCAGCTCGAAGGCGATGAAGGCCGCGGAGGACGCCGTCACCGACGTACGGCCCAAGGACAAGAAGGCCATCAACGAGAAGCACCCGGAGAACGAGCTGCACGTGGGAGCCGCGACGGTCGATGTGAAGACCGGTGCTCTCAAGGGCTTCTACGGTGGCCAGGACTACCTCAAGTCGCAGATCAACTGGGCGGCGTCCGGCGGCATGGCCGGCTCGACGATGAAGCCGTTCACCCTGGCCGCGGCGCTCGAGGCCGGCTACTCGCTGAAGGACACCTGGACCGGCGAGGGTGGTCTCGAGATCCCGGGCACCGACCGCGTCGTGCGCAACTCGGGCCAGACCGACGCCGACCCGACCGGTCACGGATACGGCGAGCACATCAACGGCATCAAGGCCATGGAGGAGTCGGTCAACACCTCGTTCGTCCAGATGTCGACGGCGCTGCCCAACGGCAGCGAGGACGTCTACGACATGGCGGTCAAGGCTGGTCTTCCGCCCGACGAGCAGCACACCGACAACCCGCCGGCCGACTACCGCTCGATCCCGGCCTACTCCACCGACTTCGACCCGAAGAACTACCTGCTCACGCTGGGTCGCCAGGCGATCAGCCCGATCAACATGGCCAACGCCTTCGCGACCGTCGCCAACGGCGGCATGCGCAACACGGTGCACCTCGTCTCGAAGGTGGTCGACGCGAAGGGTGAGGTCGTCTACGACTGGAACCAGCGCGACGGCGAGGAGCGGGCGATGTCCGAGGACGCCGCCGACGACACCTCCTACGCCCTCCAGGAGACCGTGAAGAACGGCACCGGCAAGACCGCCGGAGTCATCAACCAGCCGGCCGCCGGCAAGACCGGCACCGCGACCAACGCCAACGACGACGTCTCGTCGGCGTGGTTCGCCGGCTACACGCCGCAGCTGTCCACAGCGGTCATGTACGTCCGTGGCAAGGGTTCTGGCCAGCTCGACGGGTGGCTCGACTCCTACTTCGGTGCCGGCTACCCGGCCGAGACCTGGGCCGAGATCATGGGCACGCTGACCGACGACATGGATCTCGAAGAGTTCCCCGAGCCCGCCTGGATGGACGGTGAGGCGCCGGAGACCGGTCACGAGCCGTCCCTGACCGCCACCCCCGACCCGACTCCGACGCCGTCGAAGGACTGCTCCAAGAAGGACGAGCGCAAGGGCCTCTGCATCCCGATCGAGGAGCCGGAGAAGAGCGACGGCCCCTCCGACGGGGCGACCGACGGTGAGCCGGGCAACGGTCCGACACCGGATCCGTCGGAGTCGACCGAACCCGATCCGACCGAGACAGCGTGCTGGTTCGGCGATTGTGAGTCGTCCTCGCCGCCGAGCGATGGCAATAATGGTGGACGCAACGACCCGGCCACCGAAGAGGGCACCACGCAGTGACAGAAGGTCCAGTGACCGCCCCGGCGGCGGAGGATCCGGTAGTCCGGACAGCCTCCACCGCCGTGGGCGGTCCTCTCGGGGGACTCGCACACGGCCGACGACGCTGGTTCAGCGTCGTCGGCCTGCTGCTGCTCCTGACCGCGCTCACGTTCGCGATCGGGATGGTCTCGAAGCAGACCTGCTACAACGCCACCTGGACCAACGGCGAGAGCCGATACACCGCTTTCTGCTACTCCGACCTGCCCTATCTCTACGTCGACCGCGGCCTTGCCGAGCAGGAATGGCCGTACGCCTCCGACGCGGACACCCGGGCGCGCTACCCCCAAGTGATGGAGTATCCGGTCGGCATCGCCTACTACGCCTGGGCGACGTCGTACGTCACCGACTGGCTCACCGACACCCCTGACGAAGACGAGAGGCATCTCGAGGAGACCTCCAGCTTCTGGGGCCTGCCGGGCATGCACCACGAGATCCGGGTCTTCATGATCGTGAACGTGATCGGCTTCGCGGTGGCGGCGCTGCTCTCCGTCTGGCTCCTGGCCCGTACGCATCCCCGACGGCCGTGGGACGCGGCCGCCTTCGCGCTGGCCCCGGTGCTGGCGGCCACCGGCGTCGTCAACTGGGACATGCTGGCCGTCGTCTTCGTGGCCGGTGCGCTGTGGGCGTGGTCGCGCGACCGGCCGCTGCTGACCGGCATCCTGATCGGCCTCGGCTGCGCGACCAAGCTCTATCCGCTCTTCCTGCTCGGCGGGCTGGTCGTCATCTGCCTACGGCGTCGCCGCTACTACGACCTGGCGGTCGCCGCCATCGCCACGGTGCTCGCCTGGCTGCTGGCCAACATGCCGGCGATGGCGAGCGGGCTGGAGCAGTGGAAGGTCTTCTGGAGCTTCAACTCCGAGCGCGGCCCCGACCTCGGCTCGCTGTGGCTGGTCGCCCAGCAGGCGACCGACTCCACCATCTCGGCCCACACGGTCAACGTCGTCTCCTGGGGCTTCTTCATCGCCTGGTGCGCCGGCGTGCTCGCCATCGGCCTGACCGCCCGGGAGACCCCTCGGCTGGCGCAGCTCGGCTTCCTGATCGTCGCCGGGTTCCTGCTGGTCAACAAGGTCTACTCGCCGCAGTACGTGCTCTGGCTGCTGCCGTTGGCGGTGCTTGCCGTGCCGCGCTGGCGCGACCAGCTCATCTGGCAGGCCGGTGAGCTCTTCTACTTCGTCGCGGTCTGGTGGTATCTCGCCGACCTGCTCGCCAGCGGCGGCGGTGACCAGACGGCCTACTGGTTCGCGATCGTCGTCAGGGTCGCGGTCGAGGTCTACCTGATCTCCGTCGTCGTCCGGGAGATCTATCAGCCCTGGCGAGACCCGGTGCGCTGGACCGAGGCCCGCGACGCGGCTCAGGACTCCAAGACGATCTCGTCGAACGAGGTCGCGGTGTAGCGCACCCGCACCTCGAGCTCCTCGCCCACCTCGGGCACCCGAGCGCCGGAGGGAAGCATGAGCATCGACTCCTGCATGTGCGGCGGCTCGGCGAACCAGAGCGTCTTGCCGTCGAGCGTGTAGGGCGAGCGGGCCTGCCCCATGGCGTCGAGACCACCACGGGCGACCGCGACCGCGCGCGAGCGCAGATGGGTGTCGCCCAGCGGTGCCTCGAGGCCGATGCCGTGGGCGGTGCCGCCGGAGGCGACCACCAGGTGGCCGGCGCGCAGTGCCGTACGGCCTCGGTAGCCGTAGGAGTAGCCGCGCTCCAGCGGGTGCACGTCCTCGACGGTCGCGGTGACGTCGAGCGCGCCGCGGTCACCGAGCCACAGGCCGGTGCCGACGCGGGCGCGGAAGGTGATGTCACCGTACGAGGCGCGCAGCTGGGCCATCTCGTTGGCGCTCAGGTGGGAGACCCACACCGTCTTGGCCTCGGCCCCGACGACGGCGTCCATCTGCGCGCGCACCTCGGCCAGCGAACCGCCGTCGAGCCCGAAGTGCATCGTGATGCCCTCGAACTGGGCGTGCTCACGGGCGATGGTGGCGGTCGGCCACAGGGCGCTCGGCGTCATCCCGTGACGGCGCATCGAGGTGACCAGCTCGAGGATCACTCGCGCGTTGGGCTGGCGCTCGAGCAGCAGCGGCAGATCTTCGGGGCGGCTGATCGTGTGGATCACCCGATCGGCGATCTCCGGGTTGATCTCGGGGGAGTAGGGCCGCCACGGGGTCAGCACGTAGATCGACCCGCTGAACCTGGTGGCGACCTCCCAGACCTCGTTGTAGGTGCCCACGGCGAGCGTGTCGACGCCGGCGTCGAGGCCGGTGAGCCACTCGGTCTGGTGGGCGAGCTTGCGCAGCGTGAAGCCGTAGCCGTTGCCCTTGGCCACCGGGACCAGCCCGGGGGTAGCCTCGGCGAAGGTCTGGACGTGCTTGCGCCAGCGGTCGGTGTCGACAGTCAGCTTCAATGGCATGCGAGATCAGCGCCTCTTCATGTAGAGATCGAAGGCCGTGTAGATGGCCTTGTTGAGCGGCAGGTCCCACTCACCGGCGTACTCCACGGCCTCGCCACCGGTGCCGACCTTGAACTGGATCAGCCCCACGTGGGAGTCGTCGGCGGAGAGCGTCGGGGTGATGCCGCGCAGGTCGTAGCTGGTCGCGCCGGCAGCCAGCGCGTCCTGGATCATCGCCCACTGGAGGGCGTTGGAGCCGCGTACGTCCCGCTTCTCGGTCGAGGAGGCGCCGTAGGAGTACCAGGCGTACTGCCCGACGCGCACCATGATCGTGGCGGCCACCACGTCGCCCTCGTGACGGGCGATGAAGAGCTTGATGCGGTCGGGATCCTCGGCCGACATCGCCGCGAACATGGTCTTGAAGTAGTCGCGGCGTCGCGGGGTGAAGTGGTCACGCTCGGCGGTGTGGACGTAGAGGTCGTGGAACGCGCTCAGGTCGGCGTCGAACTCGCCTCCGGCGGGCTTAGACGGCGTCGCGACCGAGACCTCGACGCCCATCTTGGCCGACTTCTTGATGTTGCGGCGCCAGAGCTGGTTCATCCCCTTGAGCACTTCGTCCTCGGTCTTCGGGGTGCCGTCGTCGTGGGCCAGCGGGATGACGAAGTTGTATTGCGGCTGCCCGGCGCCGAAGCCGTCCTCGGGGCTCTGCGGCTTCCAGCCCGCTGCCCGCAGCTGCGAGACCACGCGGGCGCCGGTGGCGTCGCGGTGGGTCGGCGTGAGCTGGTTGAGCCGCTGCACGGTGTCGTCGGCGATGCCGTCCTTGACCTGCGCAGCGCTCCAGGTCGCGGTGGTGACCCGGGGCCCGATGCGGATGCCGAACGCGCGGTTCTTCTTCAGGTAGGTCGCCAGCGGGGCCAGCCACGGCTCGAGGTCACCCGACCAGTCGATGCTCGGGCCCTCCGGCAGGTAGGCCAGCGTGTAGCGCTCCAGCTTGGGCACCGGCCGGTGCAGCACCAGCGCGGCACCGACGAGCGCGCCGCCGAGAGTGCTGTCGAACCAGCCGATCGACTCCGAGCGCCACTCGGTCTTGACCCGTGCCCAGGAAGGCGTCTGGAGGAAGCTCACGCTGGGCTGCTTCTCGATGAAAGCGAGATGCTCCGCAGCGGTGATGGGGCGCACGGTGAGACTCACCCGCCGAAGGCTACCCGTTTCGACCATCCAGCCCGAACCCGTGGTGGAGCAGGTTGGTGGACCGGTCGATGGGTCGGTCGGTGGGCCTGCCGCTGGGCTTGTCGGGGGCGTGCCGGAGTGGTCCACGCCACTGCGTCCCCGACACGTTCTCCGTCAACATCTAGTGAGTCTGTTGTGCAAAGACGCTATTGTCGGCGGCCAGATGTATCACGGCTGGAGCGGTGTGCTCCTTCATGGCGTGACAGCAACTATGACCACCACGATGGTGCGCCCGCGCGTCATCTGGCCCCCCGCCGGCACCGCACGGCTACGGAGGCCGCCGGTCGAGGAGGGGACTGTGACACGGGTACGCCGGGGGGTTGGCCACACAGATGCTCCGGCGACCGTTTGGTCCCGGGCCACCGCCGACTTCGATCGCTGGCTGAGCGGCGACTCCGCCGCACTCGACGAGCTCGTCGCCACCATGACCCCGGTCCTGTGGCAGATCGCCCGCTCCTACCGGCTCACCCAGGAGCAGGCCGAGGACGTCGTCCAGACCACCTGGCTCTCGTTCGTACGCAAGCACTCCTCGATCCTCGACACCGCAGCCGTCGGCGCCTGGCTCACGCTCACCACGCGCCGTGAGGCCTGGCGGGTCGCGAAGCGATCCGGGCGCGACGTACCGGTCGACGACGAGGCGCTCGAGTCACGGGTGCCGACGCAGCGCTCGGCGGAGTCGTTGGTCGTCGAGGGCGACCGCAACTCGCGCGTCTGGGCGGCCGTCGAGAGCCTGCCCGAGCGGTGTCGTCGGCTGCTGCGGGTGGTCGCCTTCGACCACCGGCCCGACTACTCCGGCTTGGCCGAAGAGCTCGGCATGCCCATCGGCAGCATCGGCCCCACCCGCGGCCGCTGTCTCGGGAAGCTGCGGGATGCGCTGCTCGACGAAGGGGAGGTGTCGTGATGGGTCGCTCGGAGGAGCCCACGCGCGATGAGCTGTTGGGTCTGGTCCGGCAGGCGTACGTCGCCGGTGACCCCGTGCCCGGCGGCCTGATCTCCCGGATGCAGGCGGCCGCCGCCGGCGCTGCCGAGGAGTCCGGTCTCGGGCTCGATCTCGAGCTGATGCTGCTGGTCGAGTCGTCGACGGGCGAGGCGCTCGGTGTGCGCTCGGCCGCGCCCACCTCGGCCCGCTCGGCCTACACGCTGCGCTTCGCGCAGTCGGGCGTCGACGTGCTGGTGCGGATCGCCTCCGACACCGACACCACCGCACGCCTCGACGGCTGGGTCGTCCCCGGCTCGCCCATGACCGTCCGCGCCATCCGCGCCGACGACGTCCGCACGCCCATCGTCGCGGTCACACTCGGAGACTCGGGTCGCTTCGAGCTCACCTCGCTGCCCGCCGGCCTCATCCGGCTCCGCTTCGAGCCCGCCGACGGCACCTCGGCCTTCCTCACCCCCACGTTCGAGATCTGACCCAGGAGTCACGATGGTTCATCGCCCCACCAGAAAAGAGCGCGAGCCGCTGCTGTCGGTCGCGCACGGCTCCACCGCCTCGCGCATTCTCGACCCGACCAACGCCGTCGCCGTCGACGGCGTCTCGGCCCGCTCGACGATCTACTCGTCCGCCGTTCTGCTGATCTCCAAGTCGGTCGACTTCGACGACACCTTCAAGCGCATCGAGAAGGCCGCCAAGGGTCTTGGGTGGCGCGCCATCGCCGAAGACGAGCCGGAGTGCGCCGTCGGGTTGCGGTTCGGCGTACGTCGCGTGCGGCTCGGGGTTCGGCCGGGCAAGGCGGCTCAGGCCCCTGACGCGTGGACGGTGCTGCAATATCTGCGCGCTGAGGGCCGTGGCAATGCGCGGGGGGTGAGTTTGGAGCACGTGCTCGTTCCTGATCCGCATAACGAGCCGAACCCGCATAACGAGCCGAACCCGCACAACGAGCCGAACCCGCACAACGAACCCAACCCGCACAACGAACCCAACCCGAGTTATGGGTACGACCCCCTCGGCACGGGCGGCCGGCGGCCTGTGGCCTTTGTCGGCGCCGCGCCGCGACGTCTGGTTGACGAAGAGCTGAACGGTCGAGATCGCCCGGTCGTTGCCGTTCTCGATACCGGCTGTGGCCCGCATCCCTGGCTGGACTTCGTTCAACGTGATGTACGCCTTGGCGACCACCCCATCGGGTGGCCGGCAGGCGTGCCCAGCTCGGAGATCGATGGTGACCAGGTTGGTCCTCTGGACGGGCTGATCGACCCAGTTGCCGGACATGGCACATTCATTGCGGGCCTGATTCATCAGGCATGTCCTGACGCCGAGATCCTTTCATGGCGAATCGTGCCGCCTGACGGCCCGATCGCTGAGACCGATTGGGTCACCGCATTGGCGCAGGTCGCTGAGCTGATGCACTTGTATCGCGCGGGCGATCCTCGCGGTCGGCGGATCGACGTCCTGAGCCTCTCCATGGGCTATTACCACGAGACGCCGGAAGACCAGATGTTCGACGGCACGCTTTACCCGATCTTGGCGGACCTGTCTGCGAACGGCACGCTCGTCGTCTGTTCGGCGGGTAACGATGCGACGTCACGTCCCATGTTCCCGGCCGCTTTCGCGCCATGGAGTGACGGGAACGGCCCGGTCTCGCTAACCGCCGACACTCTTCCAATCGTCTCTGTGGGTGCACTCAATCCGAATGGTGAAACCGACGCTCTCTTCAGTAACTCCGGCCCATGGGTTAGAGCGTACGAACGCGGCGCCGGCGTCGTCAGCACCTTTCCACTCACGTTTCAAGGTGGGTATCAAGCATCCATCGCGACCGAGTTCAACGGCAGGTCTCGTTCGTCGATAGACCCTGATGATTTCACCGGTGGGTTCGGCACATGGAACGGGACCTCATTTGCCGCCCCGCTGCTTGCGGGACGTATTGCGCAACTCCTCTTCGAAGGTGGTCGTCCGAGCGACGTGCGGCAGGACTTCAAGAGGATGTGGACGGCTCTCGAGGAGTTGACCTCCTTCAGGCAAGGCGCCGAAGCTCACTGACATGGAGACCGACGACCCGGCAGAGCTCCACCGTCTTGGTGTGGCGGTGCTCAGTTCGGGAAGAGTCGACGATGCGAAGAGCATTCTCGAACGTGCGCTGACGTCAGCTACGGACCCCGCGTTGCTGGCTCGTATCGAGTCGACACTGGCGTATATAGCGGCTGATGAAACTGACCTCGATCGTGCGCTCGCGCTATGTGATCGGGCCCTTCGGTTTGACGGTCTTGCCAGTGAGACGCGGGGAGCTTTGCTTCAACAGCGGGCAACATTGTTGCGTCGCGCAGGGCGTGCCAACGCTGCGCTAGCGGCCTTTGACGAGTCGATTGACGCTCTGGAGAACAGCTCTGACCTGGCAAAAGCCCACCTGAATAGGGGGACCGTTCACCTGGACCGACACGACATTGCACTTGCCGCAGCAGACTTCGAGGCTGCAGCCGTTAACTTTCGTGCGGCTGGGGAAGAGGTCTCTGCTGCGAAAGCCGAACACAATCGTGCCTACGCGCTCTTCCTCTCCGGCGATCTTGTCGGCGCACTGGCGTTGATGGAGTCGTCGTACGAACTTCAGGCCGCCGCAGGGCCACTCGTGAGGGCGGTCTGTGACGCCGACAGGGCCGAGGTGCTGATGGCGGCGGGTTTGACGCGGCAGGGCGGCGAGATGCTGCGGCAGGCGGCTGAGGCGTACGGATCGAAGGGGCAGCGGCAGCGGCAGGGGGAGGCCGAGCTGGTGCTGGCCTCACACCTGGTCGCGACGGACCCGGCGGAGGCGGAGCGGGTGGCGCGGTCGGCGCTGGGCTGGTTCGAGGAGGCGCGGGCGCCGGGGCTGGCGCTGCGGGCGCGGGCGGTGGCGTTCGAGGCGGCGGTGATCGCGGGTGCCGATCCGAGCGAGGACGGCGAGGCGCTGGCGGGGCCGCTCGAGGAGCAGGGTCTGAGCTGGCCGGCCGTGCGGGTGCGCATCCAGGCCAGGCTCGCGCGCATCCGCTCGGCGGGCAACGCCGGCCTGCCGACGAGGCGGGCGAGCGGCAGGGTCATCGGTCCGGTGCCACCCGATGCGCCCATCGATGTTCGCCTGCTGGAGCGGGAGCACCGGGCCGAGCTCGCGGTCGTCGCGGGCCGTCCGGTGGCGGGGCTCCGTGAGCTCAGAGCCGGTCTCGACGACTTCCATCTGTGGCAGAGCTCGTTCGGCAGTCTCGACCTGCAGACGAATGTGACCGGTCACGGCCGCACGCTGGCGAAGCGTGGCCTGGAGCTTGCCGTCGAGTCCGGCGAGACCGAGGTGCTCTTCGAGTGGTCCGAACGGGCCCGGATGCTGGCCTCGCGGGTGCAGCCGGTGCGGCCCCCGTCCGATCCGCAGCTCGTTGCCGACCTGGCCGAGCTCCGCAGCGAGGTCACTCCCGAGCGGGAGACCGAGCTGCGCGAGCAGATCCGGCAGCGCGCCTGGCGGGTCAAGGGATCTGGCCAGGTGTCTGAGCCGATCTCCCTGGCTGACCTGCGCGAACGCATCGGTGAGCATGCCCTCGTCGCCTACGTCATGGCCGCCGGACGCCTGGTCGCGATCGTGGTGACCGCGGACGGCGCCACCCGGATCGACCTCGGCGACCAGGCCGCGCTGAGGTCTCTCCTGGGTGGTCTGCTGCCGGATCTCGACGTCGCCGCGAGCGATCTTCCGGGCGCGCTCGGAGCCGCCGTACGGGGCGACCTGGCCGCCCGGCTCCAGCGGCTCGCGGAGCTGCTCGTCGCGCCGATCCTCGAGCAGGTCGGTGACCGCGCGGTCGTGCTCACTCCCTCCGCCGTGCTGGCCGCGGTGCCGTGGACGTTGCTGCCCGGCTTCACCGGTCGCCCGGTCACCGTCGCCCAGAGCGCCACGGCCTGGCTGGCCCGCGCCGACACCCCGCTACGCACCGCGTCGGCCGGGTTCGTCGCCGGCCCACGAGTCATGCGGGCCGCCGACGAGGTCGCCCAGAGCGCCACCGCGTGGTCCGACGCGCACACCCTCACGGGCGCGGACGCCACCGCGACCGCCGTCTCCACGCTGGCGGCCGAGGTCGACGTGCTCCACCTCGCCGCCCACGGCCACCACTCCGCCGACAACCCGCTCTTCTCCGGCCTCGAGCTCGCCGACGGCACCTGGTTCGGCTACGACATCGATGGCCTCGCCGCCGTCCCCGACGTCGTGCTCCTCTCCGCCTGCGAGGTCGGCCGGTCGAACGTACGCTGGGGCGAGGAGCTGATCGGCCTCGTCAGCGCCTGGCTCCATGCCGGCGCCCGCGCCGTGATCGCCTCGCCCGCAGTGGTTGCCGACGAGGCAGCGTACGACGTCTTCAGCCGTCTCCACGGCGCCCTCGCGAAGGGGCTCGCCCCCGCCGAGGCCCTCGCCGAGTCTCTCCCCGCTGCCACCGCCGACGCACCTCCGGCCCCGTTCGTCTGCTTCTCGTAAAGAACCCGAGATCTCGTAGAGGAGTGAGGATCCAACAGGTCCTCCCATCCGCGTGGGCTCAGGTGACCGAGGTGGCCGCTGCGAGGAACGCGCGTGCCTTCAGTGCGGGCACCCCCCGTGCGGTCGTGGAATCTGAGCGTGGGGAAGGGGTTCGGGCGGGAAGTGTTCTCGCCTTTTCGCTCGACCCGTCATGCGGCTAGATGCGGGCGCGATGAGCGGCTATATGCGGGCAATATCATCGGCTAGATGCGGGTGAGTCACCTGGCTAAATGCTGGACGCCGGGTCATGATGGGGGCATGGTGAAGGTAAATCAGTCTCCGATCGGACGCATCGTCCCGCGTCATGCGGAGAGCAGGCTGGTCGAGGCTCTTTCCGACACCAGGGTGGTACTCGTCAACGGCGCCCGCCAAGCAGGCAAGAGCACGCTCGTTGCCCAGGTCGCGAGGGACCGCGACATGGCGTGGTACTCCTTCGACAGCCCGGACACCCTCAACGGCGCCCGCCGCGACCCGGTCGAGTTCGTCAATCTGGCGCCGAGGATGGTGATCGACGAGGTCCAGCGCAATCCGGAGGTGCTGCTGCCGATCAAGGAGCTGGTCGACCGTGAGTTCGTACCCGGACGGTTCCTGCTCACGGGCTCCGCCCGCGTGCTCGGCCTCCAGAACCTCCCCGACACGCTGGTCGGTCGGATGGAGACGATCACGCTGTGGCCGTTGTCCCAGGGCGAGATCGACGACGCCCCGGACGGCTTCGTCGACGCCATCCTCGACCCTGACACCGAGATCCGCCACGACTCCGACCTGGCCCGTCGCGACTACGTCGAGCGCGTCGTACGCGGTGGTTTCCCTGAAGCCGTCGCGCGGGAGGGGCGCCGTAGGCGCAGCTTCCACGATGCGTACGTCGCCGACCTGATCAACCGCGATGTGGTCCAGCTTTCGGAGATCCAGCATGGCCGGGAGATGCGCCGACTCCTCAACCTCGTCGCAGCGCGTTCCGGGCAGCTCCTCCAGCCTGCCAAGCTTGCTGCTCTGCTCCAGATCTCGCGGTCGACGGTGGAGCACTATCTCGCGCTGATGGAGGAGGTCTTCCTCATCCGCCAGATCCCTGCGTGGGCACGCAACACCACCACTCGGACCGTACGAACCCCGAAGGTCGCCTTGGTCGACTCCGGCGTCGCCGCCGCGGTCCTACGCCAGAACCCTGATGCGCTCGCCCGCCAGGACGGTGAGCTCGGCGGACTCCTGGAAGGATTCGTGGCCATGGAGCTCGCCCGCCAGTTGACCTGGTCCGAGTCTGGCGCGGAGATGTACCACTACCGCACCAAGGACAACGTCGAGGTCGACATCGTCCTGGAGACTCCGGCTTTCGAGATCGTCGGCATCGAGATCAAGGCCACCTCCACGCCACGCGCAGAAGACTTCCGCGGCCTCCGACACCTCCAGGAACGCACCGGCGACGACTTCCTCGGCGGCTACCTCTTGCACACCGGACCTCGCACGATCTCGTTCGGGCCCAAGCTTCGGGCCGTGCCCATCAGCGCACTCTGGGAGACAGCTGCACCCGGCGCCTGAGATCCTTGAACATTTTCTAGATCGACACGTATCAAGGCGAACGGAGAGTTCTCCTAGAGGCTGTCCGGGGCGATATTCGGGGGAAATCGGCTCGGGCGTTGACGCCGCAGGTCTTCGGGGGAGGGCTCGCGGTTCCGGGCCGCGGTGCGGGACGGGCGCTAGGGGGATGCCCGACCTGCGCCGCGCGGCCTGTGACGGTGGGACCGGGTGGGGTGGTGGGGGGACGCCGCCCCACCCGGCAACTTTCAATTCTTCCGTGCCGTCACCGCATGGGCAATGGGCCGCGTGCGCAGAACTGATATGTGTTCTACGCGGAACGGTCCAGGCGGCCGAGGCGCTTGCCGAGCGCGGGGGTGACCCGGTCGACCCAGGTCGCGGTGATGTGGGAGTCGTCGTAGTAGGTGACCACGTCGCCGACCACGAGCGGGCAGCGCTCGGTGCAGACCAGGTCGACGATGTCGACGTAGTCGGCCGGGGTGTCCTTGATCGCCTCGCGGGTCACGTCGTTGGAGTCGACCTCGGTGCCGTTGGCCTTCACGACACAGTCCTCGAGGAGGTTGCGGGCGTCGGAGAGGCACTCGCCGGGGTCGTTGTCGACGGCGGGGACGTCGGCGAAGACGCGTACGTCGCGGGTGATCGTCTCGAAGGAGCCGACCACGTCGCGCACGCCCTCGCGCCACTGCTCCTCGGTGGAGACGCCGTCACGCTTCTTCATGTCGAGCATGCCGCGGGAGCCGACGACGATCGTGTCGGGGTCGAGCTCGGCGATCTTCTTGTCGGTCCACGTGCGGAAGTCCTCACACTCCTCGACCGACATCTTCGACGACTTCTGCTTCACGCCGTAGGCAGCGCAGCCGAGCTTCACGAACGGGACGAGCTTCACGTGCTGCTGCTCGGCGAGGGTGTCGAGCGCCGGCATCCACATGCCGATGTGGGAGTCGCCGACGACGGCCACGGTGCGCTTGGCCTTGGTGTCGCCGTAGGCGCACTTGTCTTCGAGCTGGGTCTCGCCGTAGCCGACGTAGCAGTAGCCGTCGCGCTCGGCCCAGGAGTCCTTGGCGTCGAACTCGACCTTCGGAGGCAGCGGCGCGCCCTCCTCGGCAGCCTTGACCGTCGTCTTCAGCACGCCGGGCACAGGCTTGTCGTCGGTCTCGAGCACGTCGGGGTTGTCGGCGAACCACTCCTTCGCGCTCGCCTTGGCGACGTCGACCTGATAGCCGGCGTACGCCTGCGAGCTCGTGCCCGCGACCAGGGCGAGCGCAGCGGCGGCCGGCCAGAGCGCGAGGGCGCGGCGGCCCTTGGTGAGATGCGGGATCTTGTGACGCTGGAACGGCATCTCGATGAAGTGGTAGCTCGCCGCGGAGGCCGCCAGGGTGAGCGCCAGCATGATCAGCAGCTGGCGGGTGCCGCCGCCGGGGATCGCGTCGGGGCCGAGGATCAGGATCGGCCAGTGCCACAGGTAGAGGCTGAACGAGATGTCACCCAGGTAGCGGAAGGGCTGCTTGGAGAGCAGCCAGCCGGTCGGGGTGTCGGGGCCGGCGATCAGCAGGGCGACGGTGGCGCCGACCGGCACCAGCGCGTGCCAGCCGGGGAACGGGGTCGCGTCGCTGAAGCTCACGGTGGCGTAGACCAGGGTGCCGATGCCCGCGAAGCCGAGGCCGGCCGCGACGAGGCGTCCGCGCCTGGGTGAGCTCGTCGTGATCTGCAGGCGACCGATGACGCAGGCGAGCAGGGCGCCGGCGGCGAGCTCGAAGGCGCGGGCCGGGGTCGAGAAGTAGGCCGTCGCCGGCTCGGTGGCGGTGAGGTGGATCGACCAGGCGAGGCTGACCGCCGCCACCAGTCCGGCGAGCGCGGTGATCGCCCGACGGCGCAGCTTCTTCGGGATCCACAGCGCGACAGCCAGGATCAGCAGCGGCCAGACGACGTAGAACTGCTCCTCGACCGAGAGCGACCAGTAGTGCTGGAACGGCGACGGTGCGGAGCTGGAGAAGTAGTCGACCGCTTCCTTGGCGAAGTGGACGTTGGCCAGGAAGACCGCCGCCCAGCCCGCATCACCGGCGATCTCGTCGGTGAGCGTCTGGGGAAGCACGATCGCGCTGTAGGCGAGCACGACCAGCATGGTCGCGGTCGCCGCCGGCAGGATGCGGCGGGCGCGTCGCGCGTAGAACTGGCTGATGCTGACTCGACCGCTGCGGTCTGTCTCCCGCAGCAGCAGCGTGGTGATCAGGAACCCGGAAAGGACGAAGAAGACGTCCACTCCGATGAAACCGCCCTCGAACCCTGAGAGCCCCGCGTGCCCTGCGATCACCAGACCGACAGCGACGGCACGGAGACCCTGAACATCGGCGCGCCAGTTCGAACTCATTCGGATAACGATATGACAATCGCGCCCCGGGGTCATAGTCGGCAGTCCCGGTCAACGGGCCTTCACGCCGATTCTTCAGCGGCCTCTCAGGCCCGGCACAGGGCCTTCTCCGGCGTCTTCTTCGGCCCCCTGCTCAGAGGCGTTCGCGGAGCCAGGCGAAGTCGCTGATGTGCTCCTCGGCGCCGCCCGGGGTCTCGCAGATGACCGGGGCGTCGGCGTCGCGGACGACACCCGCCAGCAGGTCGGGGTCGATGCGGCCGGAGCCGAAGTTGGTGTGGCGGTCGGCACCGGAGTCGAACTCGTCGCGGGAGTCGTTGCAGTGGACCAGGTCGATGCGTCCGGTGATCTTGCGGACGTCGTCGACGACCGTCTCGAGCGGGTTGCCGCCGGCGTGGGCGTGGCAGGTGTCGAGGCAGAAGCCGACCTCCTCGAAACCGGAGGCGGTCGAGATGGCCTCCCAGACACCGGCGATGCGGTCGAGGTAGCGCGCCATCGCGTTGTCGCCGCCGGCGGTGTTCTCGATCAGCAGCGGGATCTTGATGTCGGTCGCCTCGATCGCCTTGCGCCAGTTGTCGAAGCCCTTCGCGGGGTCGTCGTCCTTGCTCACGTGGCCGCCGTGGACGATCAGGCCCTTGGCGCCGACCTCGGCGGCGACGTCCATGTGCTGCTGGAGGAGCTTGCGGCTCGGGATCCTGATCCGGTTGTTCGTCGTCGCGACGTTGATGATGTAGGGCGCGTGGACGTAGAGGTCGACCCCGGCCTCCTCGGCGCGGGCCTTGAGCGCTGCCGCGCCCTCTGCGTACGTCACCACCGGGCCCTTGTAGGACTGCGGGTCGCCGAGGAAGAACTGCACCAGGCCTGCACCGCGGGCGGTCGCCTCGGCGACGGGGTCGGTCTGGTCTACGTGGGCACCGATCGCAACAGCCATGGGATCAGTCTAGGGCTCGCTACCGACACTCTCCTCTTGACTTCATACCTTACGGGGGTATGGTAGATCGCATGGACGAGCACACCGCGCACGAAGAGCACGCTGATCACGGCTACCTCCACAACAAGAACAAGGAGGCCTATCTCAAGCGTCTCAAGCGCATCGAGGGTCAGGTGCGCGGGCTGCAGCGGATGGTCGAGGACGAGGCCTACTGCATCGACATCCTCACTCAGGTCTCCGCCTCGACGAAGGCGCTCCAGGCGGTCGCGCTGGGTCTGCTCGACGAGCACCTCGGCCACTGTGTCGCTGGCGCCGTCCAGGCCGGCGGCGACGAGGCCGACGAGAAGCTGGCCGAGGCTTCCGCTGCGATCGCTCGCCTCGTCCGGTCCTGATTGTCAACAATCCTACTAGCCAGGAGAACCTCATGAGCACCCAGAACTTCACCGTCGTCGGCATGACCTGTGGCCACTGCGTCTCTTCGGTGACCGAAGAGATCACCGAGATCGCCGGCGTGAGCAACGTCGACGTCGATCTCGCCTCCGGCAACGTCACCGTCACCGCTTCCGAGCCGATCTCCGACGACGCGATCCGTGCGGCCGTCGACGAGGCCGGCTACTCGCTGGCCTGATCCGATGTCCCCCACCGCCGCGCCTCCCACCGAGCAGCAGCTCGAGATCGAGGGCATGACCTGCGCCAGCTGCGTACGCCGCGTCACCAAGGCGATCAGCCGCGTCGAGGGCGTCGAGGACGCCAACGTCAACCTCGCGACCGAGACCGCTCTCGTGCACTTCGATCCTGCGCGCACCGACCTGGCCGAGATCAGCGCCGCCATCGAGAAGGCGGGCTATCAGGCCTCCACCAGATCGTTGACTGTCGACAATCCGGAGGAGCCGGCGGTCGAGGACGACAAGGAGGCACGACGCGACGCGGAGCTCGGTCGCCTCAAGCGCCGCTGGATCACGGCGCTGGCGGTGGGCCTCGGCCTGATGGCCCTGATGTACGTCCCGCTCCCCGTCAACGCCATGGAGCCGGTGATGTCGATCGTGCTCGTGGTCGCTGCGGTCACCCAGTGGTGGGCCGGGCGCGACATCTATATGACGGCGGTGCGGGGTGCGCGTCACGGCGCGGTCGACATGAACACCCTGGTCACGCTCGGCACGGGGATCGCCTTCGCCTACAGCGCCTTCGTGACCCTCTGGATGGGGCAGGCCGAGGCGTGGGGCCTGCCGCTCCACCTCTACTTCGAGACCGCGCTGGTCATCGTCGCGCTGGTGCTGATGGGCCGCTGGCTCGAGGCTCGGGCCAAGTCGCGTACGGCGGACGCGGTCAAGGCCCTCGTCGGCCTCATGCCCGAGACCGCCACGGTCGTCCGGGGCGGTCGTGACGTCACCGTCGCGGTTGCGAACCTGCGCGAAGGCGATCGCATCCGCGTTCGTGCCGGCGAGAAGATCCCGGTCGACGGACGAGTCGTCGCGGGGTCGTCCTACGTCGACGAGTCGATGCTCACCGGCGAGAGCGACCCCGTCCGGAAGGCCGAGGGTGACATCGTCATCGGCGCGACGATCAACCAGACCGGCTCGTTCGAGCTCGAGGCGACCGCGGTCGGGTCCGAGACCACGCTGGCGCAGATCATCGCGATGGTCGAGTCGGCCCAGGGCTCCGGCACCAAGCTGCAGCGCCTGGCCGACCGGGTCTCCGCGGTGTTCGTGCCCGCCGTGCTGGTCGTGGCCGCGCTGACCTTCGTCGCGTGGCTCGTCTTCGGCCCCGACGCGGAGCGCCTCACCAGCGCCGTCACCGCCGCGATCGCGGTGCTCATCATCGCCTGCCCGTGCGCCCTCGGTCTGGCCACGCCCGCCGCCGTCATGGTCGGCGCGGGCCGGGCGGCCGAGCTCGGTGTGCTCGTCGGGTCCGGCGAGACCCTCGAACGCGCCCGCTCCGTCACCGCCATCGTCTTCGACAAGACCGGCACGATCACCCACGGCAGCCCCGAGGTCTCCGAGATCGTCCCCGCCGTTGGTTGGACGTCGCAGACCCTCGTACAGATCGCCGCCGCCGCCGAGACCGGCAGCGACCACCCCCTCGCCACCGCCATCCGCACGCGCGCCGCCGCAGCCGAGACGTCACCCCTGCAGGCCGAAGAGTCACCCCTGCAGGTCGAGAGGTCACCAGCCGATGCCCACTCGACCCGCACAAGTGACGTCTCGACCGGCAGAAGTGACGTCTCGGCGTTCGAGGCACACCCGGGGCTCGGGATCAGCGCCGTTGTGGACGGTCGTCGAGTGGTCGTCGGCAACGCGGCGATGCTGGCCGAGGAAGGCATCGAGGTCGCCGAGAACGGCGCGATGCAGGTGGCCGTCGACGGCACGTACGCCGGCTCGATCCGGGTCGAGGACCAGGTGCGCGAGGAGGCGGCGCACACCGTTCGTCTCCTCGAGGAGTCGGGCGTCGAGGTGCACATCCTCAGCGGCGACGCGGCCGAGACGGTCGCGAAGGTCGCCGACGAGGTCGGTGTCAGCCACGCCGAAGGTGCCCTGCTGCCCGAGCAGAAGCTCGCGCGCATCCAGCAGCTCCAGGACGACGGCAAGGTCGTCGCCATGGTCGGCGACGGGATCAACGACGCCCCCGCGCTGGCCCAGGCCGACGTCGGTATCGCGATCGGCACCGGCACCGACGTGGCCCTGGCCGCCTCCGACATCACCTTGGTCGGCGGCGACCTCCGCGGCGTGGTGACCGCGCTCGCGCTCTCCCGCCGCACGGTCGCGACGATCAAGCAGGGCCTGTTCTGGGCGTTCGCCTACAACGTGCTCCTCATCCCCGTGGCCGCGCTCGCGCTCCTCGATCCGGTCCTCGCCGGTGCCGCGATGGCGATGAGCTCGGTCAGCGTGGTGACCAACGCGCTGCGCCTGCGCGGTTTCCGGCGGCCCGAGACCCCCGAGGCGTACGCCGGGAGCGGCTTCCTCGTCAAGGCGCGCGACGGTGGATACCTCCTGGTCACAGCCGTGATCGCGCTCTCCATCGGCGCCGCGCTGACCTACCTGTCGCGCACCGAGCCGGCCCAGCGCGGCATGAACGGCACCTTGGAGTGGGCGCAGGGGATGAGCCCGATGCGACCCTCGATGACCGAGATGCACGAGGTCGACATCGCCCCGACTCCCTCCGACGACGCCGGCGTCGACGTGGCGATCACCAGGCGCGAGGGCGGCCTCCGGTTCGAGGTGACCGATGCCGCGACCGGCGATCCGATCACCGACCTCGGTCGCACCCACCAGGCCTGGATGCACGTGATCGTGACCAGCCAGGACCTCTCCTGGTTCCGCCACGTGCACGCCGAGCCGACGGGCCGACCGGGCGAGCTCGAGGCCGACGTGACCTTCCCCGCGGGAGGCACCTACCGGGTCGACACCGAGTTCCGACGCCGCGCCGCCATCGGTGACGTGCTCGACCGGCAGCGCGTCGATGTCGGAGGTACGCAGCCCGGAGCCGTGCCGTTGAAGGCCGGGCCGCGATCGTCGACAGTCGACAATGTCACCGTCACGCTCGAAGGCGACCTGGTCGCCGACCGGCAGAGCGACCTGCACTTCCGGTTCGAAGACAGATCCGGGAAGGTTGTCGACAATCTACAACCTTACCTCGGCGCAGCCGGCCACGTCGTGGTCATGAGCGCTGACGGAGAGACGTTCGTGCACGGCCACGCCGAAGGCGACGAGCTTGCCGTGCCCGGAACGACCTTCGGGCCCGAGCTCGGGCTGCATCTCGACGTACCGAAGCCTGGTCTCTACCGCCTGTGGGCGCAGTTCCGGCTCGGCGACGACACCGTGATCACGGTGCCGTTCACCGTCGAGGCCGTGGATTCGGCCACGGAATCCGCTGGTTGATACCCTGACGCGTCCCTTTCCACAGACGGATATGGGACATCGCATCAGCCCTCCTGCCATGGAGAGACCATGGCCGCCGAGTCCGTAGGAGGTGGAGAACGCTATGCGCGCCTATGAAGTAATGGTGATCCTCGAGCCCAGCCTCGATGAGCGCACCGTCGCCCCGACCCTTGACAAGTTCCTGAAGGTCGTCACCACTGATGGTGGCACCGTCGAGAACGTTGACGTCTGGGGACGTCGTCGCCTGGCCTACGAGGTCAACAAGAACGCCGAAGGCATCTACGCGGTCATCAACCTGACCGCCGAGCCCAAGACGGTCAAGGAGCTCGACCGCCAGTTCGGCCTCAACGAGCAGATCCTGCGTACGAAGGTCATCCGCCCGTCCAAGTGACGCGGGTGTTCCCCCGTCGGATTGTCGGCGCTCGGCCCTATGTTTGGGTCGACGAGGCACGTTCGAATTATCTGAACTCCTGAACCGACACCGACACCCTGATCAGAACCAAGGGAGATCTCATGGCTGGCGACACCATCATCACCGTGGTGGGCAACCTCACCGACGACCCGGAGCTTCGCTTCACGCCCTCCGGCGCCGCGGTTGCCAACTTCACCATCGCGTCCACTCCGCGCAGCTTCAACCGCCAGAGCAACGGCTGGGAAGACGGGGAGACCCTCTTCCTGCGCTGCTCGATCTGGCGCCAGGCCGCGGAGAACGTCGCCGAGTCCCTGCAGCGGGGCATGCGTGTCGTCGCTCAGGGTCGCCTGAAGTCGAGGTCCTACGAGACGCGTGAGGGCGAGAAGCGCACTGTCTTCGAGCTCGAGTGCGACGAGATCGGCCCGTCGTTGACGTGGGCTACCGCGAAGGTCACCAAGGCCAGCCGGCAGTCCGGCGGCCAGGGTGGCGGCGGCGGTTACAACCAGGGCGGTGGCGCTGGTGGCTACAACCAGGGCGGCGGCTACGGCGGTCCCCAGGGTGGTGGCCAGCAGCAGGCTCCGGCCGGCAACGACCCGTGGGCCTCGCCCGCTCCGCAGCAGCCGGCCAACACCGGCGGCCCGCAGGGCGGCGGCGCTCCTGCCAACGACCCGTGGGCGACCCCGGGCGTCGGCAACGACGAGCCTCCCTTCTGATCAACCAGCAATTATCCGAATCCTCAACCATTCCGGCGCTCAACCCGTCTGCCGATCGGCGGCGGGGCCGGGCTTCTAGAAAGGAAGCACCACAATGGCCAAGGCAGTGATTCGCAAGCCTAAGAAGAAGGTTTGCCAGTTCTGCAAGGAGAAGGCGACCGGCGTCGACTACAAGGACGCCACCCTGCTCCGTAAGTTCATCTCCGACCGCGGCAAGATCCGTGCGCGTCGCGTGACCGGCAACTGCGTCCAGCACCAGCGCGACGTGGCCATCGCCGTCAAGAACGCCCGCGAGGTTGCTCTGCTGCCCTACACCTCCACCGGTCGCTGAGGAGGATCTGACATGGCTACCAAGATCATCCTTCAGCAGGAAGTCACCGGGCTCGGCTCGGCCGGCGACATCGTCGAGGTCAAGGACGGTTACGCCCGTAACTACCTGATCCCGCGCGGCGACGCCGTCCGTTGGACCCGTGGCGCCGAGGCTCAGGCCGAGGCCAGCAAGGTCGCCCGTGCGGCTCGTTCGGTTCGCGACGAGGCTCACGCCGCCGAGGTCAAGGGCAAGCTCGAGGCCCACACGGTCAACGTGAAGGTCCGCTCCGGCAAGGACGGCCGCCTCTACGGCGCCATCACCGCCGCCGACATCGCCTCCGCGGTCACCGAGACCACCGGCGAGTCGATCGACAAGCGCGCCATCGCGCTGGGCAACCCGATCAAGTCGCTCGGTGCCCACGAGGTCTCCATCAAGCTCCACGACGAGGTGTCTGCCAAGCTGGCCCTCAACGTCGTCCCCGCTTGATCTAGGGATTCGCGACAGGCCCGCCTCCTTCGGGAGGCGGGCCTGTTCGGTTTTCGCGCCCGGTCAGAACCGGTCGGCCAGCGCGTTCAGCTTGGCGACGTACGCCGGCCAGTCGATCTCCGACGGGATGTTGTCGCCCGACCCGCGCCAGCCGACCGCACCGTCCGCCGCCTCCCGGAGGATGTCGGCCTGGCCGCCGTGGCCGGCGAGGTCGGCGAAGAGATCCACCAGGATCTGGTGCAGGGTGACCTCCTCGTTCTCCCAGTGCGGCACGTGCCCGATCGCATCCAGCGGAAGCGTGTCGATCGTCTCGTTGCCGTGGGCGATGACCCGTCGGTAGAGGTCGATGATCCCCGCGACCGTCTCGTGCTCGGTGGCATACCAGTCGGCCTGCGGGTCGGCCTCGAGCCGCGCGTCGGAGACCAGCTCCTCCGGGTGAGGGAACGGGCGCCCGAACGTCGCCCCGAGGTAGACCGCCTCGACCCCGGTGACGTGCTTGATGATGCCGATCAGGTTGGTGCCGGTCGGCGTACGCGGCAGGCGCGCCTCCCGCTCGGAGAGACCGTCGAGCTTGGCGATCAGGGCCTCGCGGCGTTCCTCGATGTAGTGCAGCAGGGTGCTCTTCGGGTCGGTCGCCATGGGCCGATGATGGAGTGCGGCGAGGTTCGACACAAGTGCACATCTGTTCTCCGGAATCGTCCCGAACGATGTTACGTGTCAGTAACCTGATCCACTGCGGGGCACCGGGGCTCCGCCTTGGAAGACCATTCGGGAGGTCGCCTTTCATGATGGTTGAAGACAGTGGAGCAGCACTGGATCCGCTCGAGAAGATCAAGCCGCATTCCAGATGGGTGCTGGGCGAGACGCTCGAGGTCATGTTGCACAACGGCATCGACCGGCCGGCTGACGTAGCGGCCCGCCTCGAGCTGCCACCCTCGACAGCGGCCTATCGCGTACGCCTGCTGCGCGAGCTCTTCGGGCAGGATCTCAACGATCCGGGTCCTCGGCTCGCGATGATGCGGGCGTTGCGTACGGCATTGCCGAGGTGGACGGCGGAGGCGGCCTACGCCAAACGCCGCCGCTCGACGCGAAGTCAAAGCACATGTTGTTGATATGGACGAAATAGCGCGGGACGCTGCCGAGAACCCTCGCGATGAGACGCGCGTCACACCTAGCGTGATCCGCGGCCGAGGTTTCTCGGCCTCCCCACCACCAGAGGAGCGTGTCATGTCAAACATGTCCAAGCTGGCAAGATTCACCGTCGTTCCCGTCGCAGCGGTCGCTGCGCTGGGACTCGCCTCACCAGCAGCATTCGCAGCCTCCAGCTACAACCTGAGCGCCGGATCGGCGGCGGCCGGGTCGACCGTCGCTCTCAGCGGTCAGGGCACCGGGATCACGTTCAACGACGAGACCGCGGGCTCGTCGGTCACCTGCACCGGCAGCTCGATCGCCGGCTCGGCGGTCACGGGCGAAGGACTCAGTGGCACCGGGATCGCGCAGCTGGACGGCTCCAGCGTCGCGTTCACCGACTGCACCGGTCCTGTGGGCATCGAGTTCACGGTCACCGGATCGGGCACGTGGTCGCTCGACGCCACCGGTGACACCGACGCCGGCGGGTCCACCGCGGGCACCATCAGTGGCATCTCCGCCAAGGTCAGCGGCTCGGGCTGCTCCTTCGATGCGACCGGCTCCGTCGGCGGCTCCTACACCAACGGCGACTCGTCCGGCACGCTCTCCCTTCCGGGGAGCGAGCCCACGTTGACGCTGTCCAACGTCTCTGGCTTCCTGTGCGGCACGGCAGGAATCGCGAACGGTGACAAGGTCTCCTTCGCAGCGACGTACGCGGTCACCGCGGACGACGCGGCCAACAACCCCATCCAGGTCACCAGCAACGCGTGATCTGAGCGGCCGGTCGCCGGCGTCTGGGTTCGCTCAGACGCCGGTGACCAGCCACCGGTCCGAACGAGCCCTGAGCGTGAGCACGACGAACCGTGCTCCCATGAAGCAGATCGCAAAGGTGACCCAGACCCACACCAGCCCGCCGCCGAGGGCGACGGCCAGCGCGACCAGGGGTGCGTAGGCGACCAGCGTCCAGATCCCGCCCCAGGCGAGATAGCGCCCGTCGCCCGCGCCGATGAGCACGCCGTCGAGCACGAAGACCACGCCCGCGATCGGCTGGGCGGCCGCGGCGACGACGACCACCGGCACGAGCAGCTCTCGCACCGCTCGATCCTCGGTGAAGAGCGCGCCGAGCACGGGCGAAGAAGCTGCCAGGACCACTCCGGCCACGACCCCGATCACCACGCCCCACCACACCATCCGGGCAGTGATCGCGCGGGTCTCGGAGGTGTCGCCCGCACCGAGCGAGCGCCCCGTCAGCGCCTGCGCCGCGATCGCGATCGCATCGAGCACGAACGCCAGGAAGGTCCACAGCGTGAAGGCGATCTGGTGGGTCGCCAGGCCGACGGCCTGGTCGCCGGTGGCCAGATGGGTGACGGCGTACGTCGTCACCAGGAGCGCCACCCGCAGCGTCAGCGTGCGGACGACGAGAGCGACGCCGGCCCGAGCGGCCGAGCGGATCCCGGGCAGGTCGGGGCGCAGCGGCGCTCCCTCCCTGCGGGCCGCCCGCACGACGACGTACGTCAGCAGGCCGGCGGCGAGCAGCTGGGCGATCACCGAACCGATCGCCGAGCCGGCGATCCCGAGCCCCGCGCCGTAGACCAGCGCCAGATTGAGCACGATGTTGAGCAGGTTGCCCACGACCGCGGCGACGAGCGGGGTGCGGGTGTCCTGCAGGCCGCGGAGCACGCCGGTGGTCGCGAGCATCACCAGCAGCGGGGTGACACCGACGACGGCGATCCGTAGGTAGGTGGTCGCGGTGCCGGCCACCTCGTCGCCGGCGCCGACGGCTCGGCTGAGCGGCTCGGCGAGGACCATCACCGGGATCGTGACGACGACCCCGATGATGACCGCCAGCCAGATGCCGTCGATCCCCTGCCGGAGCGCGCCGGCGGTGTCACCTGCGCCGATGCGGCGCGCGACCGATGCTGTGGTGCCGTACGCGAGGAAGACGCAGAGCCCGACGATCGTCTGGAGGACGACCCCGGCGACACCGAGACCGGCGAGCTCGCGCGTGCCGAGATGGCCGACGATCGCGGAGTCGGCGAGCAGGAACAGCGGCTCGGCGACCAGCGCCAGGAATGCCGGGATCGCGAGTCGCCAGATCTCCTTGTCGAGTCCGCGACGGTCGGTCTTCGAGAGGGTCTTCGCGTCGGTCGGGCTCGTCACGGTCTCAAGGTTAAGCATCGTCGAGCCATGAGGTGGAAGGCGATGCCTGCGAGGAAGGATCCTGGGTCATCCATACCAGGTGGAAAACCTGTGGAAAACGTCGCTGCGCCGCTATGTCGACAAAACGCCCGGTGGATGACTGCCATCTCGGCGAGGAACCTGAAAGGTCAACGAAATTTCTTTCGTCCACACCCTCGTGACTACGAAATCGCAGTTCAGGCACCCATTTTACGATGTCCTCCAACAGTTATGCACAGCCATCTCCCCAGGCTGTTCACAATGACTGGGGTTTCGTCCACCGCTATCCACCAGTTATCCCCAGGGCCTGTGGATAACTGGCTGTCGTCGATGCGGTGGCCGACGTAGGGTCGCGGAGACTTGAGGAGTCGCCGAGGGCAGCCCAGGGCTGGTCACGGCGAAACTGTCGGTGCTCTTCCGTACCGTGAGCAGCGACCCGGATCGATGATCCGCAGACACAGAGGGGGCATGGGAGTGAGCGTCAGCGAGACCGGCTCGATGAACGGTCCGAGCGACTTCCCGGAGCCGCCGTTCGAGGAGTGGGGCGACGGCCCGGCCCCCTACGAGCCCGGCAGCGCTCCCCGCGCGACGAACGACCGTACGCCGCCGCAGGACATGGCGGCCGAGCAGGCCGTCCTCGGCTCGATGCTGATCTCGAAGGACGCCATCGCCGACGTCTCCGAGACCCTGCGCGGCGCGGACTTCTACCGCCCGATGCACGAGACGATCTACGACGCGATCATCGATCTCTACGGTCGTGGCGAGCCCGCCGACATGGTCACCGTCGCCGACGAGCTGCGCCGCAAGGCCGAGCTCGAACGCATCGGTGGCGCGCCCTATCTGCACACGCTCGCCTCCAACGTGCCGATCGCCGCCAACGCGGGCTACTACGGCGAGATCGTGCGCGAGAAGTCGGTGCTCCGCCGCCTGGTCGAGGCCGGCACCAAGATCGTGCAGATCGGCTACGCCGGTGAGGGCGAGGTCGACAACATCGTCGACGAGGCCCAGGCCGAGGTCTTCAAGCTCACCGACAAGCGCTCGGGTGAGGACTACTCGCCGCTGGCCGACATCATGGACGGCGTCCTCGACGAGATCGAGGCGATCTCCAACCGTGAGGCCGGCCTCTACGGCGTACCCACCGGGTTCGCCGACTTCGACGAGCTCACCAACGGTTTCCACTCCGGCCAGATGATCATCGTCGCGGCCCGTCCCGCGATGGGTAAGTCGACGCTGGCGCTCGACTTCTGCCGCGCGGCGTCGATCCACAACAACCTGAGCAGCGTCTTCTTCAGCCTGGAGATGAGCCGCTCCGAGATCACCATGCGTCTCCTCTCGGCCGAGGCGAAGGTGCCGCTCAACCACATCCGCAACGGCAACATGTCCGACGACGACTGGAACAAGCTCGCCCGCAAGATGGGTGAGGTCTCCAGCGCGCCGATGTTCATCGACGACAGCCCCAACATGACGATGATGGAGATCCGCTCCAAGGCCCGTCGGCTCAAGCAGCGCCACGACCTCAAGCTCATCGTCATCGACTACCTCCAGCTGATGAGCTCCGGCAAGAAGGTCGAGTCCCGCCAGCTCGAGGTCTCCGAGTTCTCCCGCCAGATCAAGCTGCTGGCCAAGGAGCTCGAGGTGCCGATCATCGCGCTCTCCCAGCTCAACCGTGGCTCCGAGCAGCGCTCCGACAAGCGCCCGATGGTCTCCGACCTTCGTGAGTCCGGTTCGCTCGAGCAGGACGCCGACATGGTCGTGCTCCTCCACCGCGACGACGTCTACGAGAAGGAGTCGACCCGCCCCGGCGAGGCCGACGTGATCATCGCCAAGCACCGCAACGGCCCCACCCGCGACCTCGTCGTCGCCTTCCAGGGCCACTACAGCCGCTTCGTCGACATGGCCCACTGACGGCACTGCGGTGACGGCGGCGACGACCCAGGTCTTTGGTCGTTCCCTCGTAGCGGGATCGTCGAGACGAACCCAAGGGACCGACGGACGTACGCTTCGTCGTTCCTGATCAGCCGAGAGGCCTGAAGACCATATCCTCACGGACCTCGAACCCGAGGTCGTCGAGCATGTCGGCGAGCACCGCGACCACCTGCCGGGTGAGCCGGTCGATGAGCTGGACCCGGGTCTCGTCGTGGTGGTCGAGCCACCAGATGATGCTCGCGTCGACCATGCCCATGAGGCCGGCGAGGATGCCGTCGGAGGGTGTGCCGCTCACCTCGGAGGCTCGGAGGTAGGAACCCATCGCGTCGACGAGCTCGTCGAGGAATCGGGTTCGTCCCATCCGCGCGCGGTGCAGGGCCTTGGTCTGCTGCTGGGCCGCGACGAACCGGTAGAGGTTGGGGTGCTCGTCGGCCCAGGCGACGCACGGCTCGATGACGCCACCGACGACCTCGCGCGGGGTCCCGGCGCGGGTGAGATGAGGGCGTACGCGTCGGATCAGCTCGGTGGACGCGAACCTGACGACCTCGGCGTCGAGCTGCTCCTTGCCGGCGAAGTGGCGGTAGACGTTCGGGCGGGGGAGCCCCGCGCGCTCGGCGACCTGCGCCATCCCGACGTTCGGTCCGAGCTCCTCGATCGTGGCCACGGCCGCCTCGACGACCTGGGCGCGCCGCGCGTCGTTGTCGAGCGCCTCCTTCGCCGAGCGGCGCCGCACGGTGGAATCCACCCACTTCACCACGTCAACCACGAAGCCACCTTAGCGAAATTACTGGCTACACCTTGTATCCAAGAGATAAGTGAGACACGATGTCCGCGATACACCGTGTACCCAACCGAAAGGCCACGCATGTCCCGCCGCTCGCCCTGGATGGATCAGGACCTCGACGACCTTCGCGACCTTGCCCGGACCTTCTTCGAGAAGGAGGTCAAGCCCAACATCGACACCTACATCGCCGACAAGCACGTCGACCGTGACCTGTGGCGCAAGGCCGGTGAGCTGGGCCTGCTGTGCCTCTCGATCCCCGAGGCGTACGGCGGTGGCGGCGGCACCTTCGCCCACGAGGCGGTGCTGATCGAGGAGCAGGCCCGGGTCGGCGACACCGCCTTCGGTGCCTCGCTGCACAGCGGGATCGTCGCCCACTACCTGCTGGCGTACGGCACCGAGGACCAGAAGAACGAGTGGCTGCCGAAGCTGGCCTCCGGTGAGGTGGTCTCAGCTATCGCGATGACCGAGCCCGGCACCGGCTCCGACCTGCAGGGCATCCGCACCAAGGCGATCAAGGACGGCGACGACTACGTCATCAACGGCGCCAAGACGTTCATCACCAACGGTCTCCTGGCCGACATGGTGCTGGTCGCGGTCAAGACCAACCCCGAGGAGGCCGCTGCCGGGATCTCCCTGGTCATCGTCCCGACCGACACCGAGGGCTTCCGCCGCGGCCGGGTACTCGACAAGATCGGCATGAAGGGGCAGGACACCTGTGAGCTCTTCTTCGACGACGTACGCGTCCCGGCCACGAACCTGCTCGGCGACAAGGAGGGCGACGGGTTCGTCCAGCTGATGATGCAGCTGCCGCAGGAGCGGCTGATCGTGGCCGTCGGCAGCGTGGCCGCGATGGAGTTCTGCTTCGAGGAGACGATGCGGTACGTCAACGAGCGCACCGCGTTCGGCCGGCCGGTCTTCGGCTTCCAGAACACCAAGTTCGAGATGGCCGAGATCGCGACCGAGGCGCGGGTGGCGCGCTCCTTCATCGACGAGTGCGTCGAGCTGCACGTCAAGGGCGAGCTGGACATCCCGACCGCGGCGATGGCCAAGTACTGGAGCTCGGAGCGAGCCGGAATCGTCGTCGACAAGTGTCTCCAGCTCTTCGGCGGCTACGGCTTCATGGAGGAATACCCGATCGCTCGGGCCTTCACCGACCTCCGCGTCCAGCGCATCTACGCCGGCACCAGCGAGATCATGAAGGAGATCATCAGCCGATCCCTTCCGGTCCCCACCCGTTGAGAAGGAGATCGAGATGAGTTCGACAACGAGAACACAGTCTTACTACGACACGCTGCGCACGCTCTCCGAGGCCTCGGTGGACCAGCACTTCCAGGCGTTCAAGGACATCAAGTGGGACGACCCGGAGTTCCACCTCGACCCGAACGACGAGCGCTTCGTGCTCACCGACGCCGACGAGATCGGCCGGCACGAGTGGTACAAGTCGCTCTCGAAGGAGCGGCAGATCCAGATCGGCGTCTACCGCTACGCGCAGATCGCGAAGGTCGGGCGCCAGTTCGAGCAGGTGCTCATCGCCGGCGTGATGCACCACCTGATCCTGGCGAAGGACGGCAACCCCGAGTTCCGCTACGCGATGCACGAGGTCACCGAGGAGACTCACCACATCCAGATGTTCCAGGAGTCGGTCAACCGGTTCGTGGAGAACTCCGGGGTCGACAGCGTCGCCGGTGCGCCGGGCTGGTTCGCCTGGCTGGCTCCGCTGGTGACGTCGGCCGGGACCTGGTTTCCCGAGATCTTCTTCGTCGGCATCCTCGGTGGCGAGGAGCCGATCGACCACCTGCAGAAGAGCATCATGCGGGCCGGCGGCAGCCACCCGCTGATCGACCGCGTCATGCAGATCCACATCGCCGAGGAGGCGCGTCACATCGGCTTCGCGCACCAGTACCTCGAGCACCACTGGGCCCAGATGAACCCCGTCAAGCGGCGCGCGCTGACCTACCTGTTCCCGGTCGTCATGCGGCTCCTGTGCGACGTGATCATGGTGCCGAGCAGGCAGGCCCGCGAGGACATGGGCATCCCGAAGGACGTCGCCAAGGAGATCTGGTGGAAGTCCGAGGACTCCGAGAAGCTCCTGCGCGACCTCTTCTCGGACGTACGCCTCCTGGCCGACAACCTGGGAATCCGCAAGGGACCGGCCAAGCTGGTCTGGCGGGCCCTCGGCATCGACGGTCGGGCGGCGCGCTTCCGTGCCCAGCCGTCCAGTGCGGCGGTCTGACGTGCTGGCGTACGAGAGTGCCGGCTCGGGCGAGCCGCTGCTGCTGATCCATGGCATCGGTCATCGCCGCCAGGCCTGGCACCCGGTCGTCGACCGGCTCGCCGAGCACCACGAGGTGTTCCTGGTGGACCTGCCCGGACACGGTGAGTCCCCTGCCCACGTGACCGACGGCCGCTCGCCGCGGCAGGCGCTGATCGAGCCGCTGGAGGAGTTCATGGCAGCGGCCGGGCTGGAGCGTCCGCACGTGGTCGGCAACAGCCTGGGTGCGCTGATCTCGCTGGAGCTGAGCAAGCACGGCCTCGCCCGCAGCGTCACTGCGATCTCCCCGGCAGGCTTCTGGCGCAACGACGTCGAGTTCGCCTACGTGCGGGCGCTGTTCGCCTCGGTCATCGCGACCTCGAGCGTCCTGAGGCCGGTCGCGCCGTGGCTGATGCGCCACCCCGTCGGCCGGACCCTCGGCCTCAGCTGGCTGACCGCCCGGCCGACCGCGATCCCGGCGGAGGTCGCGTACGACGACCTCTGCAACATGCTGGACTCCAAGCAGGCCGTGCGCGACATCATCCGCTGCGGCTACCTGTTCGACGGTGCCGTGCCGGCGGACGTGCCGATCACGATCGCCTGGGGCAGCAAGGACCGGGTCCTGCGTCCCTACCAGGCCGGCCAGGCGCGGGTGCGCCTGCCAGGAGCCCGCCACGTCGAGCTGCCCGGCTGCGGGCACGTGCCGATGGCGGACGACCCCGACCTGATCGCCGACACCATCCTGGCGACGACCCACGACATGACGAGCACGGACCTGACGGCCACGGACCTTCGGAGGACAGCATGACCCGACGACACGTCGACGTGCTCATCGTCGGAGCCGGCCTGTCCGGCGTCGGCGTCGCCAGCCAGCTGACCCGCGAACGGACGGGCCGGACGTACGCCATCCTCGAGCGCCGTACGGCGATGGGCGGCACCTGGGACCTGTTCCGCTACCCCGGGATCCGGTCGGACTCCGACATGTTCACCTTCGGCTACGGGTTCCGGCCGTGGCACGGCACGAAGGTGCTGGCCGACGGCCCGAGCATCAAGGGGTACATCGAGGAGACCGCCGACGAGTACGGCGTCACGCGGCACACCCACTTCGGTCGCAAGGTCGTCTCCGCGTCCTGGTCCAGCGAGCGCGGCCTGTGGACCACCACGGCGCTCGACGAGACCACCGGTGAGAGTGAGGAGTGGACGAGCCACTTCCTCGTGGGCGCGACCGGCTACTACGACTACGACCAGGGGCACCGACCTGTTTTCCCTGGTGAGGACCGTTTCCAGGGCGAGCTCGTCCACCCGCAGCACTGGCCCGAGGACCTCGACCACACCGACAAGCGCGTGGTCGTCATCGGTAGCGGCGCCACCGCGATCACCCTGGTCCCGAACATGGCCGAGAAGGCCGAGCACGTCACGATGCTGCAGCGCTCCCCGACGTACGTCGTGCCGGTCCCTGCCGACGACCCGGTCTCCGCCGCCTTCAACCTGCTCAAGGTGCCGAGCCGGGCGGTCTACGGCACCGGTCGTGTCCGCAACATCCTGCTGCAGCAGGGCATGTACCACTTCTGTCGAACGGCTCCCAAGGCCGCCCGGAAGGCGATCCTGGCCGCGATCCGAGCCCAGGTCGGCAGCGAGGTGGACATGAAGCACTTCCAGCCGAGCTACAACCCCTGGGACGAGCGGCTGTGCGTGGTGCCGAACGGCGATCTGTTCTCCGTCCTGCGCCGCGGCGAGGCCTCGATCGTCACCGACACGATCGACGCCTTCACCGAGACCGGCATCCGGCTGGCCTCCGGGGAGGAGCTTCCGGCCGACATCGTCGTCACCGCGACCGGCCTCCGGATCCAGATGCTGGGTGGAATGCGGATCGAGGTCGACGGTGAGCTGGTCGACCCTCGCGAGCGGATGCTCTACAAGGGCACCCTGGTCGAAGGGCTTCCCAACGCGATGATCGTGATGGGCTACACCAACGCGTCATGGACGCTGAAGGCCGACCTTGCCGCCGCCTACCTGTGCCGCCTGCTCAAGCACATGGCCCGCAACGGCTACGGCCACGTGGTGGCCGAGGCGGAGCCTGGCGATCGTGAGGAGGTCTCGGTGATGGGCGCCTCGATGCGGTCGGGCTACATCCAGAGAGGCGACGCCGTGATGCCCCGCCAGGGCAGACGGGCGCCGTGGCGGATCCGGCAGGACTACCTGTACGACACCCGCGAGCTGCAGCTCCGGTCCATCGGCGACCCGAACCTGCGGTTCATGCCTCGGGCAGCGCCGGTAGCCGAGCACGCACGATAGGCGCCCAGAACCTCGTTGTCGCGTCGCATGAGGAGTCGCGCCGCGGAGGCACCACGGCAGGCTCGTGCGCAGCGTGCCAGAGGGCCGGGAGCCGACCGGCCCGGGTGCCGGTTCGCTGTCTCATCGGACCGGCACCCGGGTCAGGCGCAGCAGGATCAGACCGCCGAGCCCGGCGAGGACGAACCAGACGTCGGAGCCGAAGCTGACGCCGGAGTACTCCGAGGTGGCGACGTCGATGGCGAGGGCGGGGGCGCCGCGCAGCAGCGCGAGCACGGCGACCACGAGGGTCGTACGCCGGAGCCATCGGCCGGCGCGGCCGCGGCCGATCGCCACCGCGACGGGTGCCGCGACCACCATCAGCAGGCCGGCGGCCACGTCGTAGGCGAGGAACCACGGGCGGTCGGCGATCGGCGGGGTGCCGCCGGGGAGACCGCCTTCCCAGCCGAGCGCCCAGGCGAAGTGGACGCAGGCGAAGCTGAAGCTCCATGCCGCGAGCAGCCAGCCGACCACGCGACCTCGGTCGGAGGTGGGTGGTTCCGGCGTGGGGTGGGTGGTGGCGGTGGGGCGGATGTCGTTGAGTGATGTCATGCCTCAACGATCTCGGCGCGCGGCGGCGGAAGCCTCGTCCCTCGGTCGCGACGGTCTCATCCTCTCGGGTGAGGTCAGGTACGATGCTCGCGATGGCGGTGGGGCTCGCCGACAACCGCAACGGCTCGTTGCCAACAGTCCCTACCTGGCAGAACGATTTGCGAAGGTAGGAGACACCCGTGCCCACATCTGACCGCGAGCACGTCGCCGCGGCCGCCGATAGCGCCAACACCGCCGACACCGACACCCCGCTCCATCAGGGGATCGACCCGGATGTCGACCTCCGCGTCCCCGACGAGCGCGAAGAGCTCCGCCACACCATCAGGGCCGCGGGCGTCGTCGCGGTCGGCGGGATGCTCGGAGCCGCCGGGCGGTTCGCGATCGGGGAGGCCTGGCCGGTGCCGACCGGCGGCGTCCCGTGGTCGACTCTGGTCATCAATCTCAGCGGCTGCTTCGCGCTCGGCATCCTGATGGCGTACGTCGCCGACCGCGAGTCGCTGCACCCACTCGTGCGCCCCTTCCTCGGCACCGGGGTGATCGGCGGCTACACCACCTTCTCCACGTTCGCGGTCGAGGCGAACCTGCTCCTCCTCGAGCGGCATCCGGCTCTCGGTCTCGCCTACCTCGCCGTCAGCGTGCTGCTCGGGGTCGTCGCGGTGCTCGCGGGCCGCGCGGTCGCGGGCGCTTGCGGGCTGGCCCTCTCCGGGCAGGAGGCCCGCTCGTGATCGGTTTCCTGTTCGTGCTCGTCGGCGCCGCCATCGGCGCCCCGGCGCGCTACCTCATCGACCGCTCGATCCAGGCGCGCCACCAGACCCTGATGCCGTGGGGCACCATGACGGTCAACATCGTCGGCACGACCGTGCTGGGCCTGCTGGCAGGGCTCGACGCCACCCACGACGTGCCGCACAACCTCCTGTTGGGTCTCGGCATCGGCATCTGCGGCGCACTCACCACGTTCAGCACGTACGTCTACGAGAGCGTCCGCCTCTACGAGACCGGCGCGCGCACCCAGGCCGTGCTCAACATGGTCGTCAGCCTCGCCGCCGGTCTCGGCGCGGTGACGATCGGCTACTCCGTCGGCACCGCGCTCTGACCGTGTCTGTCAGCGGCAGTCGGTCGGGGGCGGCCGCTCAGCCGCCGTCGACCCCCTCGGCGATCCGGTTGCCGAGGTCCTGGTCGATGTTGCGCCAGTAGTCGAGTGCACGGGCCAGCACCTCGGGCGAGACGCCGTCGGAGAGGTGACCGACCACGTTGGAGACGAGCCGGTCGCGGGCCGCGTCGTCCAGCACCTCGCGTACGAGCGTGCCGGCCTGACCCCAGTCGTCGTCATCTGCGCGCAGCGTGTAGGCCGCACGCACCATCTCGCCGTCGCTGGCCCACACCGCGGTCTCGGGGTAGCGCTCCGGGTCGGCCTGCGGCCCGCCGTAGGAGTTGGGGGCGTAGACCGGGTCGGAGACGTTCTGCATACGCATCGCCCCGTCCTTGGAGTAGCTGTGCACCGGCGCCTTCGGCTGGTTGACCGGGATCTGCTGGTAGTTGGTGCCGAGCCGCGAGCGGTGGGCGTCGGCGTAGGAGAAACCGCGGGCCAGCAGCATCTTGTCGGGGCTCAGGCCGGTGCCGGGCACGAGGTTGTTGGGCTGGAACGCGGCCTGCTCCATCTCGGCGTGATAGTCGGTGACGTTGCGGTTGAGCGTCATCTTGCCGACCTCGACGAGGGGATAGTCGCTGTGCGGCCACACCTTCGTGAGGTCGAACGGGTTGAACCGATAGGTGGCGGCGTCGTCGTACGGCATGATCTGCATGTGGAGCGTCCACGACGGGTGGTCGCCGGCCTCGATCGAGTCGAAGAGGTCGCGCTGGTGGTAGTCGCCGTCGGCTCCGGCCAGGTGATCGGCCTCGTCCTGGGTGAGGAACTCGATGCCCTGGTCGGTCTTGAAGTGATATTTCACCCAGAACCGCTCGCCCGACGCGTTGACCCACATGTAGGTGTGGCTGGAGTAGCCGTTCATGTGGCGCCAGCTCTTCGGGATGCCGCGGTCGCCCATCAGCCAGGTCACCTGGTGGGCCGACTCGGGGGAGAGGCTCCAGAAGTCCCACTGCATGTCGTGGTCGCGCAGGTTGTTGGCGGCGCGCCGCTTCTGCGAGCGGATGAAGTGCTGGAACTTCATCGGGTCGCGGATGAAGAAGACCGGAGTGTTGTTGCCGACCAGGTCGAAGTTGCCCTCGCTGGTGTAGAACTTCAGCGCGAAGCCGCGCGGGTCGCGCCACGTGTCGGGGCTGCCTCGTTCGCCCGCCACCGTGGAGAAGCGGGCCAGCAGGTCGGTCTTGGCGCCGGGCTGGAAGACGGCGGCCTTGGTGTAGGCGCTGACGTCTCCGGTCACCTCGAACGTGCCGAACGCGCCGCCGCCCTTGGCGTGCGGCTGACGCTCGGGGATCCGCTCCCGGTTGAACTGGGCCATCTGCTCGATCAGGTAGTGATCCTGAAGCAGGATCGGCCCGTCGGGGCCGACGGTGAGCGAGTGCTCGTCGCTGGAGACCGGGATCCCCGCGTCGGTGGTCGTGGGCTTCTGGTCGGTCATCGTGGTGCTCCCCCATTGCCGTGGTGATGGACTTCGGGTGCGTCTCCTCCGGCGCCCGATTCACGTTGCTCTCCTGCTCAGCGACTGTCAAGGGACCTTCGTGGCCCGCCGCCCCGCCTGCGAATCTCGACTTCTGAGGGCCGCTGCCCGCTAGCATCACGCACACGCTGAGTAATCTCAGTCACACATTAAGCCCCTTCTCGAGGAGATGTTCGTCGATGCGGAGACTCGTTGCGTGGATCCTGGCGGCAGGGGTCGTGGGGGCTCTGCTGTCGATCGTTCCGGCGGGCTCCGCGACGGCAGCCGTCGCGCAGAAGCGGTGCGACCTGCCGTCGGCGTCGGACAGCTTCGCCACGTCGACGCCCGCTCAGCAGAGCCTCGACGCCCAGCAGGTCAGCCGCGCGGTCGACCTGCTCAGCACCCGGCTGCGTCTCTCGGTCAAGGTCTTCCGCAACAACTGCCTCGTCGCCAAGAGCCGCCTCGACGACGCCGGATCGTCGGTGCACAACAACGTATGGAGCGTGACCAAGTCAGTCACCTCGCTGCTGACCGGCATCGCGGTGGGCGACGGAAAGCTTCACCTCGACGACCCGATCGGACGCCACCTGCCCAAGGGTCCGGGCTGGGGAGACGCCGCGCACCGAGCGATCACGGTCCGTCAGCTCCTCACCCAGACCAGCGGCACCCGGCAGGCGATCCTCGCCGAGGCGGCGAGCACCGCCGTCGACCCGAACCTCGCCCGCGAGGCGCTCGCCCAGCCGTTCGTCCACAAGCCCGGCACCAAGTTCCAGTACTCCCAGCTCGGCCCGGCCCTCCTGGCGTACGTCGTCCAGCGAGCCGTCGGGAAGGACCTGGTCGCGTTCGCCCAGGAGCGCCTGTTCGGTCCGATCGGCATCGAGTCCGGCAGCTACTTCTGGCTGCGTGACCGCTCCGGCCTCGCCTACGGCTACAACGGCCTGTTCCTCAAGCCGGCTCAGCTGGCGCGGCTGGGGCTCCTGATGAGCAACGACGGCCGGTGGCAGGGCACGCAGGTCGTCCCGGCCTCGTACGTCTCCGCCGTCGGCCGCCCGACGCCCACCAACGGCTGCTACGGCCTCCTGTTCTGGAGCAACCGTGCGAAGCCGTGCACCGGCGCTGACATCCCGGGCGCGCAGACTCTCGACCGGCGGGCGATTCCCTCGGCGCCCGCCGACGCCTACGAGATGAACGGCACCGGTGGCCAGCTCGTGGTGATGATCCCGAGCCTCGACATGACCGTCGTGACCACCGGCTACTTCGGCAGCCTCGCGCTGGACCCGCCGGTCCTGCTCGGTGCGTCGCCCGACGAGATGCAGTGGACGTTCTTCCGTGAGCTGATGGCCGCCGTCGAGGACGTCGACGTGGCCGACCCGGGCCCCTACCCCGGCGACCCGATCAGCCTCGACGTCGACCCGAGGAACTATCTCGACCCGGCGGTCCTCACGAGCGACCTGCTGACCAACCCGCACTGCAACGTCGTCTTCTGCGACGGCACCATCCCGACGAAGGGGCTCGTGCAGAACCTCCAGGCGCTCCCCGGGCTGCTCTGAGCATCCCGGAGAGTGCCGGCACGCCGTTGTCACAACCGGCGAGCCGCCGGGGTCTCATGGAGCGTGATCTCCAAGATACGCATCGCGGGCCTCGCGATCCTGACCCTGACAGGGCTCTACGTGGGCGGCTGGGCCACCTTCGCCCCGCGCTCCTTCTACGACGCCTTCCCGGGCTTCCACCGCATCTGGGTCGGCGTCGACGGCCCGTTCAACGAGCATCTCGTCCGTGACGTCGGCGGCCTCTACCTCGCGCTCGGCGTCGCCGGCGTGCTGGTGCTCGTCTGGCGCACCTACCCGGTCTCGGCCGTGGTCGCCGCAGCGTGGGCCACCTTCTCGATCCCGCACTTCTGGTACCACGTGAACCACCTGCACGTGTATGGGACCTTCGACAAGGTCGCCAACGTCGTCGCTCTCGGCGGCACGCTGCTGATCGCGCTCGCGCTGCTTATCCCGCCCCGTCACCACCGCGACACCGCCGCCCGCTGACCGAAGTCTCCCCGGAAGGAACACCATGAAGATCGCCGTAGCCGGAGCCACCGGAGCCATCGGCTCGCACGTCGTCACCGAGCTCGAGAAGGCCGGCCACCACGCCGTGCCCCTGGCCCGCTCGACCGGCGTCGACCTGACCACGGGCGCCGGCCTGGCCGAACGCCTCGAGGGTGTCGACGCCCTCATCGACTGTGTCAGTGTCACCACGCTCAAGGCCAAGGAGTCTCGCGACTTCTTCACCACGACCTCGACCCACCTGATCGAGGCGGAGCGTACGGCCGGGGTCGCCCATCACGTCGCCCTCTCGATCGTCGGCATCGACAAGGTGCCCACCGGCTACTACCAGGGCAAGGTCGCCCAGGAGCGTGTCGTGCGCGAGTCGGGGCAGCCCTACACGATCCTGCGCGCCACCCAGTTCCACGAGTTCGCCGAGCAGATGCTCGAACGCGGCAAGGTCGGCCCGTTCCTGATGGCGCCCAAGATGCTCTCGGCGCCCGTCGCTGCCGTCGAGGTCGCCCAGGCGCTGGTCGAGCTGGCTTCAGGCGACCCCCTCGACGCGACGGTCGAGATGGCCGGCCCCGAACAGCTCGAGATGGTCGACATGATCAGGGCGGTGGCGAAGGATCGAGGCGTGACCTCGCCGATCATCAACGTGCCGATGGGATTCGGTGCCGTCGCCCGTGCCGTACGCAACGGCGAGCTGGTCTCCAAGCGCGCCTGGCGCGTGGGGGCGCAGACCTTCCAGGACTGGCGACGGGCGCGCCGCTGACGCCGGCCGAGACGAACAGGTCAGCAAGCGCCATACGCTCGTACCATACGTTCGTATAGGATCGGGTCATGCACATGGCGACGTCGACCCGGAGGCTGACGTACGGTCGTGCCCTGGCCGCCATGGTCGTGTTCAGCCTCGCGCTGGGCACCGCCTCGGGGATTGGGCTCGGGCTGGCCGACCTGCTCGGCTGGCCGGATCCGGCAGGCAGCCTGGTCCAAGCGGCGCTCTGCACCCTGATCACCCTCGCCGGGATCACCTGGTTGGCCCGTCGCACCGGCTCGCCCGCGGACTCCTACGGGCTCAGCCGGAAGCGGGTCGGTCGCGACCTCGGCATCGGCTTCGCGGTGGTCGCCGTGGCCGCGCTGGTGGTGATCGTCCCCACCGCGGTCCTCGGCGGGATCCGGTTCAGCGGCGTCGACCCGTGGCCCCTGCTGATCTACCTGGCGACGACGGTGGTCGTCGCGACCGGCCTGGAAGCGTTCCCGGAGGAGCTCGCGTTCCGCGGCTTCGCCTACAGCTCGCTGCGCGGCCGGCTGCGGCCGGCACTGGCCGCCACCGTCGCCACGGTGATCTTCGTCCTCGCGCCCGGGCTCTCGACGGTCTGGACGTCACTGATCACCCGGGCTCTCGGCACAGGACGTCCGCCGTGGTACTCGATCGCCCCTCGGGCGAGGACCCGGTGAGCTACGTGCTGCTGCTCGTCCTGTGGAGCATCTGCCTGATCCAGGCCCGCCAGGTCACCGGCAGCATCTGGGTCGGGGTCGCCGCACACCTCCTGCTGCTGATCGTCAACCGCACCCTGCTCGGCTCTGCCGACGGCAGCGGGGTCGAGATCGCCCACCCCGACCTGATCCTGATCATCCCTGCGTACGTCGTCCTCGCGACGATCGTGTTCGGCCTGCTCCGCGGGCGGTTCCGGTGACCGGCGGCCGCCGTGGCAGTCACGTCCTCGACGCCGCGATCCGGCTGATCGCCGCCGACGGCCTGGCCGCGGTGTCGATCCGCGCGGTCGCGGCCGAGGCCGGTGTCTCCCTCGCCCAGGTGCAGTACTACTTCCGGTCGAAGGAGGAGCTGATCACCGCCGCTCTCGAGCAGGCCGAGGACGAGTTCCTGGAGCGCGTGGGCGTCGTGCTGGAACGGCCACGGTCGCGCCACCGGTTGCGTGCTGTGATCGACCTGTGGCTGCCGCTCGACGAGGCACGGGAGCGACGGGTCAAGGTCTGGCTGGCCTCCGTCGGCGCCGCAGCGGTCCGGCCGACGCTGGCTGAGCAGGCCCGGCAGACCGACGAGCAGCTCCGTGACTGGTTCCGCACCGAGCTCGCCGCGCTCGGCATCGCCGATCCGGAAGCGGGTGCCGCTCAGCTGCTGGCGCTCGTCGACGGTGTCGCCCTGCAGTGTATGGCTCTGCCCGGACGTTCGCGGCCGGCGTTGGTCAGGCGCACGATCGACGCCTGGCTCGACCGACTGCCCGGCAGCGACTGACACCTGCCGCGCTCGAACGGTCGGTGGTTCGGTCGCCCGCGTGCATCAACCATCTAGGTTGGGTGGTGAGCCAGACGTCACCGAGCGAGGGAGTGCCGTGCGCTGGGTGCGCAGGTCCTTGTGGGACGTGGTCCCGCGCGATCATCGCCAGAGCGATGCCGCGTTGCGCCGTCGCCAGGTGGTCACGGCCGCCGTCGTGGTGATCGGTGCGGTCGTGCTCGGCGTCTCGTTGCGTATCGAGGCGGGCAACCCGTGGTTCTACCCGGCGACGCTCGTCCTGGCCGGGGTCTGGACCGTCGGCGCCTTCGCGTCCGGCCCGCTGCACCTGGGACGGATCAGCGGCGGGGAGGGAAGGCCGGAAAGGCTGGTACGCCCCGTGCTCGCGCCGATCCTGCTGGGTCTGGGGCTGGCCGCGCTCTTCGTCGTCGGCGGCCTGGTCGTGCGTGAGATCCCGTGGTTGGAGCATCAGGTGCGCTCGGTGCTGGCGATCGCCGACCGGGGGTCGCTGCCCATCCTGCTCCTGGTGACGGCCGTGAACGGGGTGGCGGAGGAGCTCTTCTTCCGAGGCGCCGTCTACGCCGCGCTGCCGCGCAGTCCGGTCCTCTGGACGTCGGTCGCCTACGTGATCGCGACGCTGGCGACCGGCAACGTGATGCTGGCCTTCGCGGCGATCCTGCTCGGTGTGGTGGTCGGGCTCGAGCGGCGCGCGTCCGGTGGTGTCCTGGCGCCGATCCTCACCCACTGTGCCTGGTCGCTGTCGATGCTGCTGGCCCTGCCGTTGCTCTTCGGGTGACCCCGGGCCATCGAGGAGGGTCAGACCTTCTTGCCCTCGGCCAGCCGTTCGGCCAGCGCGCGCCGGACCGCCTCGCGATAGGGGAGCGGATCACCGGGGACGACGTCGAGGATGCGTTGGTCGCGTACGACGACCTCTGTGCTCATCGAGTCGATCAGGTTGCGCCCGGTGGTCAGGTCGATGTCGGTGACCAGCGAGAGCCAGTAGGAGGACAGCCGCGGCGTCAGCACGGGCACCGGGACGATGGGTAGCTTCCTGCCGGTGGCCACCTCGGAAGCGACGGACAGCATGTCGACATAGGTCATCGCCTCCGGGCCGCCGATCTCGAAGACCTCGCCGATCGCCTGCTCGTTGTCGATGACGCCGGCCAGGTAGCGGATCACGTCGTCGATGGCGACCGGCTGGGACCGGGTCGAGGTCCACTTCGGCACCACCATCGCGGGGAGGTTCTTGACCAGCTGGCGGGTCAGCTCCCAGGAGACGCCGCCGTGGCCGACGACGATCGCAGCGCGCAGCGTCGTGACCGGCACGCCGGCCTCGCCGAGCAGGGTCTCGACCTCGCGGCGCGAGCGCAGATGGGGCGAGAGGTCGCCGTCGTCCTCGCCGAGCCCGCCCAGGTAGACGATCTGGCGGAGCCCGGCCTCGGCCGCGGCGGTGCCGAAGTCACGGGCGGCCTGCGCGTCACGCTTCTCGAAGTCCTCGTGATCGAGTGAGTGCACGAGGTAGATCGCCACGTCCACACCCGCGAGCGCGGCCGGCAGCGTGTCGGGCTCGTTGACGTCGGCACCCACCGGCTCGCCGGGGCCGTCGTAGTCGTCGGGCCGCCGGGTCAGGGCCCGCACCGTGACGCCGCGGTCGGTCAGCTCGGCGACCAGGCGCCGCCCGACGAAGCCGGTCGCGCCGGTGACGAGCACGGTGGGTTCGGTCTCCATGGGTCGAGCCTACGGACACCACGTCGGTGGAGGCGGCCGGTCAGCCGATCGGGCGACAGTCCTGCCCGCAGCCGTCGTCGGAGACCGGCCCGGAGGCGTGCGAGGCCGGCCGGTGGAGCACGGCACCCGTCGGGGTGACGACGACGTCGGATCCGTCGACGCGACCGGTGCCGTCGACGATCAGCGCGTGCTCGCGCGGGGTCGACGGAGCGTACGTCAGGGTGAGCACCGGATTGGTGGCGAGGTTGGCGCGGGTGCCGCCGCCGGGGTCGGAGATGCGCAGCACCGAGCCCTCGACGACCGGGTCGACGACGACCACCTTGATCCGCTCGCCCGCGGTGGTCAGCAGGAAGCCGCTGCCGAACCTCTCCAGCGTCGAGGCGAGATCGGGCAGCGCGACCGGGATGCTCATGCTCGCCAGCCTAGATCAATCAGCTGGTGCGGCCACCGGGCGCGACATCGCGACTCGGGGCCAGCGATCGAGGCCGAGCTCGGCCTCGTGCTCGCGCACCCGCCGCAGCCCGTCGCCGAGCTCGGCGGCCGGCACGACGCGGAACCCGAGCCGCTGATAGTAGGGCGCGTTCCAGGGCACCTCGGCGAACGTCGTGAGCGTCAGGGTGGTGAACCCCTGATGGCGCGCCCAGCTCTCGGCAGCGCCGATGAGCGCCGCGCCGAGGCCGAGGCGAGCGTGGCTCGGGTCGACGGAGACCTGCTCGACGTGGCCGGCGGCATCGACCCGGTCGGCGATCAGATAGCCGACGGGACGGTCCGTCTCGTCGGTCACGACCCATGCCCGACCGTCGCCGATGTATCCCGCGAGCACTTCCGCGGTGGGCGGGTCGTCGTCGGCGATGGCCGCCATGTCGAGATCGCGGAAACCCACCCCTGCCGCCACCTCGATCTCACCCAGGCGGTCCATGTCGTCGGCACGCGCCGGTCGGATCCTGTGGCTCTCGTCCACGGCGTACGTCTCCCCGCTGTGATCTCGAATTCGCTCGGTCCAGATGTGGGCCGGCCGCCCGAACCTACCTCCGTGCCCACGTGCCGGTCGATCGGATTCATGACGTCGGCACCTGCCCCGGAGAGTTATAGAGCGCCGCTCTGTTATCGTCGGGGCACCACTCGACCGAAGGAGCATCACCATGGTCACTATCTCCAGCGACGCACCGGTATGGACACTGGACCTCGGGGACGACGAGAACCGTTTCTCCCCCGACTGGCTCGAGGCGGTGGGTGCGGCGCTCGACGAGATCGAGGCGTCGACCGAGCCGGCAGTGCTGGTCACGATCGGCGGCGGCAAGTTCTACTCGAACGGCCTCGACCTCGAATGGCTGGGTCAGAACCTCGACCAGCACGACGCGTACGTCCGGCGGGTCGAGGACCTCTTCGCGCGGATCCTCACGCTCCCTGTCCCGACGGTCGCTGCGATCAACGGGCACGCCTTCGGTGCCGGCGCGATGCTGGCGATGGCTCACGACTACCGGGTGATGCGTGAGGACCGGGGCTACTTCTGCTTCCCCGAGGTCGACATCCACATCCCGTTCACCCCGGGCATGAACGCGCTGGTCACCAGCAAGCTCACTCCGCGCACGGCGCTCGATGCCATGGCGACCGGGCGACGCTACGGCGGAGGAGACGCCGCAGCCGTGGGCCTCGTCGACGCCGCCGCGCCGTCGGAGAAGCTGGCCGAGACGGCCGCAGGGTTCGTACGTGACCTGGCGGGCAAGGACAGGGCCACGCTCGGCACGATCAAGTCGCGGATGTTCGCCGACGTGGTCAGTGCCCTGCGGCCCGCAGACGACACGACCGGCGCCTGACGCCGCCGTGGGTCGCCCGCGACAGCACGACCTCGACGAGCTTCTCGCCCACGCTCGCACCCTCTGGGTCGAGCGGGGTGTCGACGGTCTGACGATCAGGGCCCTCAGCTCGGTGTCGGGTGCGTCCAACGGGGCGGTCTACCACGCGTTCGGCTCCCGCGACGGCCTGCTGGCGCGCGTCTGGGCGCGGGAGGCCGACCGGTTCCTCGCCTTCCAGCGGCACCAGGTGGACGAGGCGATGAGTCAGGGCGACGCCGCCGTCGCTCTCGTCGCGGCGGCGCTCGCCCCCGCCGCCTACGCCGGCTATGACGCCGACGGCGCTCGGCTCCTGCTCGCCGCCAGCGCCGACGACTTCGCAGCCTCCGAGCTCGACGAGGAGGGACGTACGCAGCTGCTCCGGCTCCGCGAGGAGCTCGGCGCGCTCCATCTCGAGCTCGCGTCCGCTCTCTGGGGACGTACGGATCGCGCGGCCGTCGCCTCCGTACGCCACTGTGTCGTCACCCTGCCCGCCGCGCTGCTGCTCCAGTCGGCGAAAGTCGCCGACCCGATCGCGAAGCACGCCCTCGAGCATGCGGTCCGCGGCATCGCGGCGGTTTCCCCGCCGACCTAGCCGTCGCCCCACCAATCGGGACAGTCCCAGACGTTTCCGCCCATTACCCCGGAGTAGAGAGGCAGAAACGTCTGGGAAACTATCTCATTCCGCCGAGGATCCGGGCGGGCGAGACGTGCTCGCCCGCCCGGACCATCAGGCCGGAGCGATCAGGCGAGCGTCGCGGTGTCGATCACGAACCGGTAGCGCACGTCGGAGGCGAGCACCCGGGCGTACGCCTCGTTGATCTGGTCGGCCGAGATGACCTCGATCTCGGAGCCGATGCCGTGCTCGGCGCAGAAGTCGAGCATCTCCTGGGTCAGGGCGATGCCGCCGATCATCGAGCCGGCGAAGTTGCGGCGGTTGGTGATCAGCGAGAACACGTTGACGTTCAGCGGCTCGGACGGGGCGCCGACGTTGACCATCGTGCCGTCCACGGCGAGCAGGCCGAGGTAGGCGTCGACGTCGATGTGCGCGCTGACGGTGTTGACGATCAGGTCGAAGCTGTTCTTCAGCTGGGAGAACGTCTCCGGGTCGGAGGTCGCGTGGTAGTGGTCGGCGCCGAGCCGCAGCCCGTCCTCCTGCTTCTTCAGCGACTGCGAGAGCACCGTGACCTCGGCGCCCATCGCGTGCGCGATCTGCACACCCATGTGGCCGAGGCCGCCGAGGCCGACGACCGCGACCTTCTTGCCGGGGCCGGCGCCCCACTTCTTCAGGGGCGCGTACGTCGTGATGCCGGCGCACAGCAGCGGCGTCGCGGCCGCGGGGTCCATGCCCTCGGGCACCTTGAGCGCGAAGTGCGCGTCGACGACGACGTGCGTGGAGTAGCCGCCCTGGGTGAACGAGCCGTCGCGGTCCTTCGCGGCGTAGGTGCCGACTCCGCCGCCGGGGGTCGTGCAGTGCTGCTCGTCGCCGCTGCGGCAGTTGTCGCACTCCCGGCAGGAGTTCACGAAGCAGCCGACACCGACGCGGTCGCCGACCTGGTGGGCGGTCACCGCAGAGCCGACCTCGGTGACGCGGCCGACGATCTCGTGGCCCGGCACGACCGGGTAGGGCTGCGGCCCCCAGTCACCGTTGACGGTGTGGATGTCGGAGTGGCAGATGCCGGCGTACTCGATCGCGATGAGCACGTCGTTCTCGCCGACCTCGCGGCGCTCGATGGTGATGGGGGCGAGCGGCTCGCCGGCGGCGGGCGCTGCGTACGCGTTGACGCGCATTGATGACTCCTGGGTCTGGGTGGGGTGGATCAGTGGTTCTCGCGACTGCGGATCTGGTCGGCGAGCGTGTGTGCCTGCGCGCCGACCTCTTCGGCACGGGCCTCGTCGCCCGCGGAGACGGCTCGCCAGTAGTCCGTCTTGAGAGCGACGTACGCCCGCCGGAGCTCGAGATTCTCGGCTTCCCGAGCGAGGCGCTCGGCGTGATCGATGAGCATGTCGATCTGCTCGCCGGCACCCTCGCGACCGAGGCGGCTGTTGGCGACGTACGCCCTCATGTCGTCGATCGAGAGGCCGATCGCGGCCAGGCAGGCGACACCGGTCAGCCGGTCCAGGTCGGTCTCGTCGTAGACCCGGTGCCCGCTGCTGGCGCCACGGCCGACCGGCTCGATCAGCCCGATCGTCTCGTAGTAGCGCAGCGTGCTGGCCGGAAGCCCGGTCAGCGCCGACACCTCGCGGATCGTGTAGCTCCGTGGAGCCGTTGATGCAGTCACACCAACGACGCTAAGAACTTCAAGTACTTGAAGTCAAAGCTCCCGATCAGCCGGCTTGCGGCGTACTCCGGTGTCCGGGAGACAGCCTCGCACTCCCGCCGTAGACATCCCGGAGCGGATCATGGGGGAGCGCAACGCTGGATCCTGGTCGCGGCGGATCGAGAGGTAGACCCAGTAGAAGATGACGTACGCCCCGGGGCGCGGCGGGACCGACCCGCACGTGAGTGCGCCCGGGCGGGGATCAGCGACGCGCGATGATCGCCAGACCGGCGACCAGCGCCAGCACGCTCTCGGCGGCGAGGCCCACCGCGAGCCAGACGAGCGCCCGGGAACGGCGGCGCCGGGCGTTACCGGCGGACTCCGAGATCAGCGGCCCCTCGGGCTCGGCGAAGGAGACGACATACGCAGCTCCCGACCCCAGGACGAGCACGGATGCCGCCACGAACAGAACAGGCGAGTGGTCGCCCACGAGTCCGCTCCGTCCGGCGACGGCGCCGACCACCGCGAGCGCGAGCGCCGTCCGCCGCCATGACAGCATCGTGCGTTCGTGCTGGAGCGCGTCTTCGGACGCGGTCGTCATGGCCCGATGGCCAGACCGAGGAGAAGCACAGCGCCGCTGAGGGCGCCACCCAGGACAATCGCGACCGCCGATCGGGAATGCGGCAGCGGCTGGTCCGTGCGCAGCGCGTGCTCGCTGCGCATCCACGTCCTCAGTCCGTGCATCACACTGGCGATGCCGAGCAGGAGCAGCAGCACGGCGGCCACCAGCTTCGCCGCCGGATGGATCGGCAGATCGACTGCGGCCAGGGCGACGCCACCGGCCTGCCATGCCAGCCCGGTCCGTAGCCAGGCAAGCAGGGTGCGCTCGTTGGCCAGGCTGAACCGGGGATCGGGCTCGGTGCCAACGTCGAAGACCCGGGGCCGCCAGATGCTCCCCGCCCGCGTCATGCCTGAGATGCTCACTGCCCGACGGCGACGGTCTGAGGCGCCAGGAAGGCCTCCAGGCCGAGGTGCGAGCCTTCGACACCGAGACCGCTGTCCTTGAGCCCCGCGAACGGAACCTGTGGAGTGTTCGGGCTTCCGGTGTTCACCCCGACGATGCCGACGTCGAGCTTTCGGGCAACCTCGGTCGCGCGCTGCTGTGGTCCGACGACGTAACCGCCCAGGCCGTACGGGCCGTCGGCGACGCTCTCCAGGACCTCGTCGAGGCTGTCGTACCCGAGGACCGAGACCGCGGGGCCGAAGATCTCCTCGGTGACCAGCGCGCTGTCGCGGGCTGGCCGCACGCTGACGGCGGGGCGGATGAAGTGGCCGGCTGGGGGAAGAGCGACGTCCGTGCGCCAGGTGTCACCGCCGGCGGAGTCGATGAGCACGCCGATCCGCTCGGGGTCGGAGGCCAGCGCCAGCGGACCGAGGGTGGTGGACTCGTCGGTGGGGTCGCCGATGACCAGCTTCTCCGAGGACCGGCGGAAGCGGTCGGCGAGGTCGTCCGCCAGGCGGGCCGGCGCCCATACCTGGTTGGCCGCGATGCAGGACTGGCCGTTGTTGCGGTACTTCGCGACCATCAGGACCTCGACCGCATCGTCGAGGTCGGCATCGTCCAGGACGACGAACGGTGCGTTGCCGCCCAGCTCGAGCACCGACCGGGTGAAGCGCGGCGCGGTCGCGGCGGCGAGGATGCGGCCCACCCGGGTGGAGCCGGTGAAGGTCAGGCCGCGCACCCGGCGGTCGGCCAGCCAGATGTCGGAGATGGCGGCCGGTTCACCCACCACCGTCGACACCGTGCCGCGCGGGACGTGCCGGTCGATGATCTCGGCGAGATAGAGGCCCGAGGCCGGGGCTACCTCGGACGGCTTGAACACCACCGTGCAGCCGGCGGCGAGCGCGGGAGCGATCTTCCGGGCCGGGATCGAGGCCGGGAAGTTCCACGGCGTGAGGACGGCGACGACGCCGAGCGCCCGCGAGCTGACCTCGTGACGTAGGCCTGGGACGTGGCTCCACACCTGGCTGGCGCGGCCACTCACCGTGTCCGCGAACCACTCGAAGAATGTGGCCGATAGGCCGACCTCGCCACGTGCCTCTGCGATCCGCTTCCCGGTCTCGCGAGTGATCAGCCGAGCGAACTCGTCGATCACGGCCTCTGTCCGGAGCTCGGCGGCGACAGCCCGCAGCACCGCCGCGCGACCGGGGCCGGACACCTGCGCCCATGGCGTCAGCGCTGCCGCTGCACTGTCGACGGCTCGGCGCGCCTCGGGCTCGCCGCCGTAGGTGAGCGTCGCCCAGGCAGCGCCGGTGGCCGGGTCGATCAACTCATGCGGCCTTCCGTGCTCGGGCTCGACCGCCTCCTGGTCGAGGCGGGCACCGTGGATGAGGGGGACGGGGTCGGTCACGAGGGCTCCCAGGTCTGGTCGTCGTGGGTGAAACGGTCGAGGGCGTCCTCGTTGAGGTGGATGCCCAGGCCAGGTCGGTCAGGTAGGTCGATCCGGCCGGCGTGAGGGGTGGGTGGGTCGACGAGGAGGCCGTCGCGAAGCGGGTTGTCGCGGATGTCGTACTCGAGACCCTGTACGGCCGGCGATGCCGCGGCGACCTGCAGGGTCGCGCCGAAGGCGGCCGCACCGCCGTACAGGTGCGGAAAGACGGCGGTGTCGGAGGCCGCGGCGAGGTCGCAGACTGCGAGGGTCTCGGTGATGCCGCCGGCCTTGGCGACGTCTGGCTGCAGGATCGTGACCGCCGGGGAAGCGGCCAGGGCAGCGAACGCGCGCCGCCCGTAGACGTTCTCGCCGGTGGCGATCACCAGACCGGTCCGACGGTGCAGTTCCTCGAGGTCGGCCAGTTGGTCGCCGCGTACGGGCTCCTCGATCCAAGCGACGCCCGACTCGCGGAGCACTGGCGCCATCGCGACGGCCTCCTCGACGTCCCAGCCCTGGTTCGCGTCGGCGTACAGGACGGCGTCGGCGCCGATCGCCTCCCGCGCCTCAGCAAGGTTCCGGGTGTCGGTCTCGCGGCCGAACCCGAGCTTGACCTTCAGTGCGCGGTGCCCGTCGTAGAGGCACTGCTTCGAGCGCTCAGCGACGTCCTCGGGTCCGACACTGCTGGCGTAGACGGGCAGCGAGTCCTGCATGCGCCGGCCGGCGACGCCGGCGATCGCGGTGCCGGCCCTCTGAGCGGCCAGGTCCCACAGGGCGACGTCCACAGCGCTGATGGCCTGCCGTACGGGGCCGATCGCGCCCCACTGCCGGCCCAGCGGGTCAAGATGCTGGCACAGCTCGGCATGGACGGCGGATACGTCGTCCACCTCGCGGCCCGCGAGCAGCGGCAGCACCCCTTCACGTAGGGTGGCGACCCGCTCGACGGGGGCCCAAGAGGGATAGTTGACCCAGCTCTCACCGTGGCCGGTGCGGCCGTCCGTATCGCTCAGCGAGACCAGCACCATCGTGCGGTGGCGCAGTGGGGCGAAGGACATTGCGATGCCGTCACGCACCGGGGCACGCAGCACCCGGATCCGCGCGCTGATCAGGGATGTCACGGATTCTCACGTCCTTGCTCGACCAGCACGTGGCGCAGTCGCGAGATGTGGGCTCGGGCGGCTTCCTCCGCGGCCCGCGGGTCGCCGGCGTCCATCGCAGCGAGGATCGCGCGGTGGTCGGCGATCGCATTGGTGACGCCGCCGGTCACCTGGGTGGTCCGCATCGCCATCCGGACCTGGGTCTGGACGTCATCAAGCATCCTGACGACCTCGGGGTTGTCGGCCGCCTCACGGATCAGTCGGTGAAAGGCGACGTCGGCCTCCGAGGCGGCTACCCGGTCGGAGAGCGCGACGGCGCGCTCCTGCTCCTGAACAAGATCCTCCAACTGTCGGATCAGTCGACGTCCGGCGTTCTCGACGGCGAGCCGGGTGGCCAGGCCCTCGAGGACCTCGCGCACCTCGTAGATCGCGATCAGCTCGCGGTCGCTGACCTCCGGCACCACGGCGCCACGGCGGGGCTCCTCGCGGGCCAGCCGCTCCTGCACCAGCCGGACGATCGCCTCGCGGACCGGGCTGCGGCTCACGCCGAGCTTCTGGGCCAGCGCGGGGACGCTGAGACGGGTCCCGGCGGGGAGGTCGCCGGAGATGATCTGGGCTCGCAGCTCTTGGTGGACGCGATCGGTGACGCGGTGGTCGCTGGCGACGGTCATGGCATCACCTTCATGTTGTTCGGACAGATATGTACAAACCTACACCTACATGCAACTAGTGCTTGCTGAATGTTGTGGAATGAGGTTACATGTAATCCGCGTCACAGCGAAAGGATCCCCCATGGTTGACCAGCACGACACCTCGCAGCGCCGGAGCTCTGCCTGGTTCGGCGCCGACGGCAAGGTCGGCTTCGTCCACCGCTCGAAGATGTTCAACCGGGGCGGACAGGCGTCGATGTTCGATGGCCGTCCCGTCATCGGTATCGCGAACAGTGCTTCCGAGCTTGCGCCGTGCAACGCCCACCTGGGCCAGGTCGCGGAGTCTGTGAAGCGTGGCGTGCTGATGGCGGGCGGGGTCCCGCTGGAGTTCCCGACCATCTCTCTCGGAGAGACGTTGATGCGTCCGTCGGCGATGTTGTTCCGCAACCTGATGGCGATGGACGTCGAGGAGACGCTCCGTGCGAACCCGCTCGACGGTGTGATCCTGCTCGGGGGCTGCGACAAGACCGTGCCGGCACAGGTGATGGGGGCGCTCAGCGTCGATCTCCCGACCATCATGGTCACCGGAGGGCCGGCGCTCAACGGCCGCTTCCGCGGTGAGTCGATCGGCTCGGGGACCCACGTCTGGAAGTTCAGCGAAGAGGTCCGTGCCGGCCGGATGAGCGAGTGCGAGTTCCGCTCGGCCGAGGCCTGCCTCTCCCGCAGCGCCGGTCACTGCACCACCATGGGCACGGCCTCGACGATGGCCTGCGTCGCGGAGGCCCTCGGGCTTTCGTTGCCGGGCAGCGCGGTCGTCCCGGCCGTGGACGCCGGCCGGCACCGGATCGCCGAGCAGGCCGGCCAGCGCATCGTCGCAATGGTCGAGGAGGACCTGGCTCCTTCCCGGGTCTTGGACCGGCGATCGTTCGAGAACGCGGTCCGGGTCAACGCCGCGATCGGGGGCTCCACGAACGCGGTCGTCCACCTGTTGGCGATGGCTGGACGCGCTGAGGTCGACCTCCGGCTCGAGGACTTCGACCGGCTCGCTGCGGATGTCCCGCTGCTGGTCGACCTGATGCCGTCGGGGCGGTTCCTGATGGAAGAGCTCCACGACGCCGGCGGACTCCCGGCCGTGATCTCCGAGCTCGGCGACCTGCTCGACCGCGACGCCCTGACGGTGACCGGTCGGACGCTCGGCGAGAACTGCGCCGACGCGCCCAACTGGCGCCCGGACGTGGTCCGGCCCCGGGAGGGCCCGCTGGCCGAGCCCGGCTCGCACACCGCGGTTCTCCGCGGGAGCCTGGCTCCCGACGGAGCGGTCATCAAGCTGTCGGCGGCCTCGCCCCACCTCACCAAGCACACTGGCCCGGCGCTGGTCTTCGATACCATCGAGGACTACGACGCAGTGAAGGACTCACCTGACCTACCGGTCACGGCCGACACAGTGCTGGTTGTCCGCAACGCCGGCCCGGTCGGCTACCCGGGCATGCCCGAGATCGGCAATCTCGCCATCCCCAAGGCGTTGCTCGATCAGGGCGTCGACGACATGGTCCGCATCACCGACGGCCGAATGAGCGGGACGTCGTACGGCACCGTCGTCCTCCACGTCGCGCCCGAGGCCGCATGCGGCGGCCCGCTGGCCCTGCTGCGTACGGGAGACCTTGTCGCCCTCGACGTCTCCGCCCGGCGCCTGGACATGGATGTGTCCGAGGCTGTGCTGCGCGAGCGTGCAGCGGAGCTGCCGTCCGGCGCCGCGGCCCATGGTCGGCCCGAACGTGGGTCCGGGTGGGCGTCGCTGTACCGCAGCCACGTCACCCAGGCCGATACCGGTGCCGACCTCGACTTCCTGATCGGCCGACGCGGGCACGCCGTCCCGCGCCGACACCTCTGAACCGAAGGACCTGCCATGCATGACCTGCTCACTGAACTCAAGAAGCACCGCGTGCTGATCATCTTCCGCGGCCAGGAGCCGCAGCAGTGCGCCGACATCGCCGAGACCCTGTACGAGGCGGGCATGCGTCTCTTCGAGGTGACGCTGAACAGTGCCGATCCGTACGCCGGCATCACCGCCGTCCGTGACCGCGTGGGCCAGGACGCGATGGTCGGCGCGGGCACCGTGCTGACCACCGACGAGGTGGATCGCGCCGCCGCCGCCGGCGCCCAGTTCATGGTGTCGCCGGACGTCGACGTCGATGTCATCGAGCACACGAAGGCGCTCGGCCTCAGCTCGGTGCCGGGCGCACTCACGCCGACCGAGGTGCGCCGCGCGGTGCGTGCCGGTGCGGACGTCGTCAAGATCTTCCCGATCCGCTCCGTCGGGGCAGACCATGTCCGTCAGCTGCGCGGCCCGCTCCCGGACGTCTCGTACATGGGGACCGGCGGGGTCGACATCGCACTGGCCCGCGACTGTATCGAGGCCGGCTGCACCGGTATCGGCGTCGGCGTACACCTCCTCGGCGACCCGTCCGACCCCGACACCCTGGTCGCCGGCGCCCGTCGGCTCGCAGAAGCGGTCGGCACACCTCTCCGTACGACGGTCTGAGACCGGGCGGCGAAAGGACACGATCATGACCACCACGGTTAACCCGGCCGCTCCGGCCCAAGACCCATACGAGCTGCGGCCGGAGGACGTCCTCGATCCGCCGCGGACCCTCCGCGGTCGGCTGCGCTACCTCGGCCCCGGCATCGTCATCACCGCCTCGGTGGTGGGCTCCGGTGAGCTCCTCGTCACGACCTCGCTCGGCGCGAAGGCGGGCTTCGCCCTTCTCTGGTTGGTCATCCTGGGCGCGGCTGTCAAGGTCTGGGTCCAGGTCGAGCTCGCGCGTTGGACGATCCTGAACGGCGAGACCGCGCTGGCTGGATATGGGAGGGTCCGGCCACGGATCGGGCCGATGGGTTGGATGAACTGGCTATGGATCGGGCTCGACCTCGCCAAGAACTTCCAACGCGGTGGCGTCATCGGTGGCACGGCCGCGGCCTGCTCGATCGCCTGGCCGATTGTCGGTGAGTCGCTCAGCCGGACCTCGCTGACGGTGTGGACCGTGATCGCGACGGTGCTGAGCATCGTGTTGATGAGCAGCAGCCGATACAGCGTCGTCGAGCGGGTCACCACTGCGTCGGTGGCCATCTTCACCACGACCACGATCGCGCTGGCACTGTCCCTGCCGTTCACTGACTTCTCCTACACAGCATCCGACATCGCCAGCGGGCTGACGTTCGCCATCCCAGCGGGTGCTATCGGCCTTGCGCTGGCCATGTTCGGCTCGACCGGCGTCGGTGCCGATGACATGACCAACTACACCTACTGGTGCCTGGAAAAGGGCTATGCCCGGTGGACGGGGCCGGACGACGGCACCGAGGCTCGTGCCCAGCGCGCCGAGGGCTGGCTGAAGGTGATGCAGCTCGACGTCCTGCTCTCGTGGGTCCTCTGCACGCTCACGACGCTGTCCTTCTACATCGTCGGCGCCTCTGTCCTCGGTGGCCGCCCGGGTCCGGCTCCCGAGGACAGCGAAGTCATCACGAGCGTCTCGAGCATCTACACCGACATCCTCGGGCCATGGGCCGAGTGGCTCTTCCTCATCGGCGCGGTTGCGGTCCTGTACTCCACCCACGTCGCCGCGGTCGCGGTCGTGCCCAGGCTGTGGACCAACACGCTCGGTTTGATGGGCGCCATCGACTGGCGCGACGTCAAGGTGCGCACCCGCTGGATCCGGATCCTCACGGTGGTCCTGCCGGTCGTCTGGGCCGTGATGTATCTGGCCGTGCGGTCCCCGCTGCTGCTGTTGCAGATCGGCGCGACCGGCAACGCGATCTTCCTGCTGGCCGTGCTCGTCGCCGTGTGGCGGATGAGGCTGGTCGAGGTCGACCGTCGGTTCCGGACGAGCCGGTTGGTCACGGCACTGTTCGTGGTGAGCACGGTCGCGATCGCCGGGCTTGCGGCGTACTCGCTCTATGAGGTCATCGGTGGATAGGCAGTGAGGCGCGACATGAAGATCCGTGACATCGAGGCGTTCTGCGTGGGACCGCGCTGGATCCTGGTGCGGGTCCGCACCGACACCGGGCTGACCGGGTGGGGCGAGTCGATCGTCCCCAAGCGCCGGCGCGCGGTCGTCGGCGCCGTCGAGGACCTCGGCGCCAACCTGGTCGGGACACCGGCCGGTCGCATCGAGGAGGCCTGGCACCGGATGCGACGTGGCGCCTTCTTCCGTGGCGGACCGGTCATCGCCACGGCCGCCGCGGCGATCGAGCACGCCCTCTGGGACATCAAGGGTCGTCACCTCGGGGCCGCCGTCCACGATCTCATCGGTGGTCCGGTCCGCGACCGGATCCGGGTGTACGCATGGATCGCGGGTGACCGTCCCGGCGGTGTCGTGGAGGACGCCCGTGCTCGCATCGCCCAAGGCTTCACCGCAGTGAAGATGAATGCCACCGAGGAGATGGACCACGTCGCGCACGCCCGCGAGGTGGATGCGGTGGTGGCCCGGGTCGGTGCGCTTCGGGACGCCTTCGGCACCGACCTCGACATTGCGCTCGACTTCCATGGCAGGGTGCACCGATCGATGGTTCGGCCTCTGCTGGCCGAGCTCGAGCAGTTCCGGCTGCTGTGGGTCGAGGAACCGCTCGCGCCCGGGCACGACGACCTCATCCCAGAGGTGGCACGGAACGCCGGTGCCACCCGCATCGCCACCGGTGAGCGTCTCACCTCCCGCTGGGAGTTCCGCCGCCTCCTCGAGCATGGCGGAGTCGACATCTTGCAGCCCGACGTCTCTCTCACCGGCCTCTTCGAGCTGGCGAAGATCTGCCACCTGGCCGAGGCCTGGGACATCCCGGTGGTGCCGCACTGCCCGAACGGACCGGTCTCGCTGGCATCCTCGCTGCAAGCCGCGGCCACGGCGCTCAACGTGCCGATGCACGAACAGAGCCTGGGTCTCCACTACAACACCGGATACGAGGGCCTCCCAGAGGGCGAGATGTTCGACTACCTCACCGATCCCACCCCGCTTACCCCGGTCGACGGCCACCTCCCGGTGCCGGCCGGTCCGGGCAACGGCATCGAGATCGACGAGAGCATGGTGGAGGCCCGGCACGCCGAGTGGCAGCTCGCGGATCCGGACTGGCGCCACCCCGACGGTCGGATCGCCGAGTGGTGAGCGAGAGCGAGGCCGACGTCCGGCGCCGGGAGCCGCACCGCTACTCGATCATCTGCCACGGCTGACGCCGCCCATGCTGCTCGACACGATCCAGGTGCTGCTGATCTCCCTGGGTGTCGTCGCCGGGGCGAGCAGCCAGCGGGTGACCGGGCTGGGCTTCGCCCTGGTCAGCGCGCCGCTGCTGGTCCTGGTCGTCGGCCCGTACGACGGCGTCCTGCTGGCGAATCTGCTCTCGCTGATGGTGTCGCTCGCCGTCCTCGTGACGACGTGGCGGCAGATCGATCTGGCCCTCGCGCTGCCGTTGGCCGTTCCTGCCGTCCTGGTGGTGCCGGCCGGAGCCTACGCGGCCCGGCACCTGCCCGAGCCGGTGCTGATGACGCTGATCGGCGGCATGACGGTCGGTGCGCTCGCCGTGGTGATCTTGGGCGGTCGGATCCGGTTTCCACCCGGCCGTGCCGGTGCCGCGACGGCTGGTGCCTGCTCGGGGCTGCTGAACTCCTCGGCGGGGGTCGGAGGGCCACCGCTGGTCGTCTACGCAGTCAGCACGGGGTGGCCGCACGCGCAGTTCGTGGCCACCACCCAGCTCTGCTTCGCCCTGACCAACGCCGCGTCCGTCCTCACCAAGGGGCTGCCGCGGCTGCCGCCGGTCGAGTTGGGTGCAGCCATCGTCAGCCTCGCGGTCGGGGTCGTGGTGGGGCAGCTGGCCGCATCCCGGATCGACGCCGCTCTCGCCCGCCGCGTCGTCGTCTGGCTCGCTTTCGCGGGTGCGTCGGTGACCTTGGTCAAAGGAGTCCAGCACTGGTGATCCGCCCGGCCCCGACAGGGCAGCTCCTACTCGCCGGGCGGTTCTGTCGCGGGTGGGCGCGCCGCGTCCGGTCCGGCGAGGCTGGTGCGCAGCCTGAGCAGCAGCTCCCAGGCCTCAACCGACCCGACGCGATCGCGAGCAGCCAGCTCGAGGCCGAGGGCGCGCGCGATCAGGATCCCGGCGAAGTGCTCGCTGGCGGCGGAGTCAGCCGTCTGCGGCATCGACAGCACCGCATCGGCGACGTCGGTCTGGTCGTCACCGACTGCCTCGCTGATCAAGATGGTCGGGGCGCCCACCGTACGAGCGTGCTCGAGCACGACGTCGATCTCGTGAAACAGACGAAGGGGCGCGAAGATCACCACGACGTCCCCGGCGCCGAGGCCCATCAACGGGTCGGCCAGCGAGAATCCGGTGTTGCGTACAGCCGTGGCATGGTGCCCGAACCTGGTGAGCTCGACGACCAGGAACTCCGCGGCCAGTGCGGCGGGTCCGATTCCGTACGCCCAGACGCGGTCGCCGGTAGCCACCAGGTCGACGGCGCGCTCCCATGCGGTGGTGTCAAGGGTGTCGGGCAGGTGTCCGACCATCTCGGAGGTGTCGGCGAGCACTTGGTCGAGGACGGCCCCGAGCCCACCCTCGAGGCGATCCAGCCGGCGGTTCAGTCGCACGACCGGGTCCCGGGGTGGCGTGAGGCTGGCGAGGGCGGCTCGCTTCAGGTCTCGCAGGCCGGTGTATCCCAGTGAGCGAGCAGTGCGGACGACCGTCGCGTCACTGGTGCCGGTGGCCTTGGCGATCTGCGCCGCGCTCGCCCCGGTGAACTCCTGCGGCCGCTCCAACAGGTACTGCGCGACGGCACGCTCGCGCGGGGACAGGCCGGCTGCTCGATCAGCGACCCGAGCCGTCAGCTCGCCGTCAGAAGATGTCGTATTCATTTCACTATGGACTCTTTCATGTAGTTGATACTACATTGCTGTGGCATGGATCACAGGACCGACGAGAGGGTCTCATGAGTTACCGCTTCATCATCGCTGGTGCGGGTGTCTACGGTTCGGCCACCGCGTGGCATCTCGCTCGCTCGGGCGCTGACGTCTTGGTGCTGGAGGCGGGTGAGGTCGCGAGTGGAGCATCCGGCGGCACCGGCAAACGTGGCGTCCGCGGCAGCAGGCGAGCGCCGGCCGAGCTCCCCGCCCTGCGGCTGGCCTACGAGCTCTGGCCCGCCCTCGCTGACGAGCTCGATGCCGACACCGGATATCACCGGATCGGCAGCCTCAACCTCTTCGAGGAGGACGAGGTGGGAATGCGTGGCGGTGAGGACGCGCTCCGAGCCTGGGCCTGGCGCCAACGGCGGCTCGGCGTGCCGACTGAGGCGTTGGACGCTGCCGGTGTGCGGGAACTCGAGCCTGAGGTCGCGGACAGCATCTCGGGAGCCCTGTGGAGCCCGTTCGACGGTGTCGCCGACCATACGGCCACCACTAGGGCGTACGCAGCGGCGGCTGCGAGGCACGGGGCGGTCGTCACCGAGCACAGCCCGGTGGCGGAGCTGCTGACCGACGGTGACCGGACCATAGGCGTCGTCACAGCCGGCGGCACGACTCACCTCGCCTCGGAGGCCGTGGTGCTGCTGAACAATGTCGGAGCGGCTCCACTGGTCCAGTCGGTCGGTGGCGGGCATCTTCCGTTCTGGTCGATGTATCCGCAGGCACTGTCCGTACGCACCCCGTCGCCGTCGCCGTGTCGGCATCTTGTCAGCCATCAGAGCCGCGCGCTCTCGTTGAAGACGCTCGACGCCCACACCCTGATGGTGACGGGCGGCTGGCGCGGGGTACGCGACGAGGCCGACGGCAGCGGTCGAACCGTCGAGTCCGCGGTCCGCGGCAACCTGGCCGCTGCCGTGGCCGCCTACCCATCGCTCGCCGATGCCGAGCTGCTCACCTGGCAGGCCGACCGGGCCGAGACGTACAGCGCCGATGATCTGCCGGTTGTCGACACGGTGGCGCCTTATCGGAACCTGTTCGTCGGTGCCGGGTTCTCGGGACACGGGTTCGCGATCGCCCCAGCGGTGTCGTTGTTGCTCTCCCGCTGGCTCCTCACCGGGGTTCGCCCGGACGAGCTGGCCCCTCTCGGCTATCACCGCTTCACCCCGGCTGTCTCCAGGAGCGCCTCATGATTCCCGTCGACGAGGTTGGCAGCCTCGACACCTTGCTCTTCGCCGTCGCCGTGCTCGGCGTGCTCATTCTCGTGGGCGTCCTGCTTCGCCTGGCGGCCTCGTGGCTGCGACGGCTGGTGCTCCCCGCGGCACTGATCGGCGGACTGGTCGGGCTTGCGCTCGGCCCGCACGGTGCCGGGCTGTTCGGCGAGCCACTGATCAGCACCTGGGCCGGAATGCCCGGCGTGCTCGCGACAGTCGTGTTCGCCCCGATGCTGATGGGGGTCAAGCTGCCGCGACTGCGGGAGACGTACGACCTGGTCGCACCGCAGCTGCTCTTCGGCTGGCTCGGTGCCTCCCTCATGATCGGTGTGCCGTTGATCGTCGCCGCCGCGCTGCTGGCGCCGCTGTGGGACGTGAACCAGATGTTCGGATCCCTGGTCGAGGTCGGCTGGCCGGGCGGTCACGGCACCGCCGGGGCGATGGCGGAGGTGTACGACGGAGAGTCCTGGAGCGCCGGCGCCTCGCTGGCCCAGACCTCGGCGACCGTTGGCCTGGCGTTCGGCATCTGCATGGGCATGGTGCTGATCAACTGGGGCATCAGGAAGGGGCATGTGCAGGCCCACGCTTCTGGCTCGGCCTCCACCCGGGCGGTGGACCAGCCCGACGTCGTGCCGTCTGATGGCCGCGAATCCCTGGGCGCGGTGACCCTGAAGCGCGATCTGGTGGATACCTTCGGCTTCCACGCCGCTCTCGTCGGCGTCGCCATCATCATCGGCTGGGTCCTGCAGTACTTCATCGAGATGGTGATCCCCGGGATGCCGCTGTTCCCGCTCGCGATGATCGGGGGCGGGATCGTGCAGCAGATCATCAGTCGTACGCCGCTGGCCGACACGGTGGAGCCCGGTGTCTTCCGGACGATCCAGGGGGTGGCGCTCGACTTCCTCGTCGTCTCGGCGGTCGCCTCGATCGACCTTCCTGTCGTCGCCGACAACGCCGCCCCGCTGGCTGTCCTGATGGCGGTGGCTGCCGGTCTGGCACTGTTCCTCTTCTTCTGGGTGGGCCCGCGAATCTTCCAGCGTGACTGGTTCGAGCAGTCGATCATCAACTTCGGCACCGTCACCGGCGTCGCGTCGGTGGGCTTGATGCTGCTCCGTACGGCGGACCCGAAGCTCGCTACTGTCGCCGGTCGCGCCTACGCCCTCCGGGCACCGTTCTTCAGCCCGTTCGTGGGTGGCGGCCTGATCACGGCCGTGATCCCGCTGCTCGCTGTGGAGTACGGGGCCCTGGCGGTCGGCCTCGCATTCTTCGCCGGCTTCCCTGTGCTGCTCGTGCTTGCGAAGGTGCTCGGCCTCTGGCGCCGACCTGTGGGCTGACGGCGACACGTAGGCGACCTCAGGCTCTCAGGCGCCGGCGATCCCGAGGAGATCACGCACGGGTCCGGCGGGTGGGTGCGCGCCGCCGACCCACACGGCCCGGAACTCCCGCGACAGGTCCAGCTCTGCCACCGGGACCCGGACAAGGGTGCCCAGGTCGACGTCGGCCTGGGCGGCCCGACCGGACACGAACGCCGGGGAGCCGCCTGCGCGTACGGCGGCGAGGATCGCGGAGTTCGTCGCGAACTCCACGTCGGGATCTGCCAGGCGCTCGCCCGCGGCCGCCAGCGCCGACTCCACCACTGCCCGCGTGCCGGACCCCTGCTCGCGGCAGGTCAGCGGACGGGTCGCGAGCTCGCGCGGGCTGATCGCGGCTCGACGCCGAGCCCAACGGTCGTCGGGTGCGGCGACCAGCGCGAGCTCGTCGACGCCGACCCTGGTGGCGGAGAGCCCGCTCGTGTCGACCGGACCCTCGACGAACCCCAGGTCGGCTTCTCCGTGGCGTACGGCCGCGACGACCTCCTCGGAGTTGGCGGCCCGCAGGCTCACCGCGACCCGCTGCTGCTGCCGCAGGCGTACGAGCCAGCGGGGGAGGAGGTATTCGGCCGTCGTCATCGACGCATGCACGTGCAGCTCGTCGGAGCGGCCGGCACGCAGCGTGTGCAGGGCGTTGTCGATCTCGTCGGCGCGTTCGAGCAGGTCGGCCGACCATTCGACGAGCAGCTTCCCGGCCTGGGTCAGCGCCGAGCCGCGATGGGCCCGCTGCACCAGCACGAGGCCGACCTGGGTCTCCATCGCACGCAGCCGCTCTGAGGCCGACTGCTGCGAGATCCCCGCGGCGCGTCCCGCCGCGCCGATGCTGCCCAGCCGGGCGAGGTCGGCGAGCAGGCGGAGCGAGGGGAGGTCGGGGAGCATGGCCACAGCCTATCCCTGTGACCCCACAGCGAAGTGGGTTCTACCGCCGGCCGCGAGCCGCGTCGAGCATGGAGGTATGAGGCACTCCTACGGTCCGAACTGGTACGCCGCCACGATGGGCACCGGCATCGTCGCCGTCGTCCTCCCCGGTCTGCCCTTCCACGTGCCCGGCGCGGTGCCGGTTGCGCTGGTGTTCTGGCTGGCGGCAAGCCTTCTGCTCGTCGCGACCGGGGCGGCGATGCTGCTCGGTCTCCGGGAGGACCCCTCCCTGCTGCGGCGTCACTACGACGACCCGGTGATGTCCCACTTCTACGGCGCCCCGGCGATGGCCCTGATGACGGTCGGCGCCGGCTCGATCGGCGTCGCCCAGGACCTCCTCGGGAGCACGGTGGCAGTCCCGTTGGCTGCCGTGCTGTGGACCGCCGGCACCGTGCTCGGCCTCTGGACCGCGATCGCGGTGCCCTACCGGGCGATCACCCGCCACGAGGTCGCCGACGACAGCGCCACCGGTGGCTGGCTGATGCCCGTCGTGCCGCCGATGGTCTCGGCGACGACCGGGGCCGCGCTCGTGCCGCACCTCGCGCCGGGCCAGGCCCGCGAGACCCTGCTGATCGTCTGCTACGCCCTCTTCGGGCTGACCATGATCGCCGGCTTCCTCGTGCTCAACCAGCTCTGGCAGCGGATGGTCCGTCACGGCGCCCTCGCCCCGGCGGCGGTGCCGACCGTGTGGATCGTGCTCGGCTTCCTGGGTCAGTCGACCACGGCGGTCCATCACCTCGGCGCTCTCGCACCCTCGGTCGTGCCCGGCTACGGGCACGCTCTCGGCATGCTCGCCGTCTGCTACGGCGTCCCCGTGTGGGGTTTCACGGTCCTGTGGACCGCCCTCGCGCTCACGCTGACCATGCGTCAGCTCCGCGACGGGCTGCCGGTGGCACCGACCTGGTGGTCGTTCACGTTCCCGATCGGCACCGTCGCCACGGGCAGCAGCGCCCTCGCGGCGGCGACGGGCCTGGTGCTCTTCGAGGTCGCTGCCGGGCTCGCGGCGCTCGGGCTGCTGGTGGGCTGGGTCGCCGCTGCGTACGCGACCTGGCGGCTGTCCGCACGGGTCGCGCTGGCCTGGCCGGCTCCGCGGCCCGCCGCGAACAGATGAGACCGAGGTGTGGCTCGACCGGGCCTCAGCCGTCGAGGTCGGACATGTCGAGCACGAACCGGTAGCGCACGTCGTTGCGGTCGAGACGCTCGAGCGCCTCGTCGATCTGCGCGGACGCGAGCACCTCGACGTCGGCCGTGATGCCGTGCTCGGCGCAGAAGGCGAGCATCTCGGCGGTGGCCGGTCGGCCGCCGCTCCCGGCGGAGGAGAGCTTCTTGCGACCGATGAGCAGGTCGGTCATGTCGACGCTGACCGTGCCGAGGTGACCGAGATGGCTCAGCGTGCCGTCCAGCGCGACGGTGCGCAGATAGGGCGTCAGGTCGTGCGGCGCCGAGATCGTGTCGATGACCACGTCGAAGGTGTCGCGGACCGCAGCCATCTGGTCGGGGTCGGTGGACACGACCGTGCGCGCGCCGAGGGTTTGCGCATCGGGTGTCTTGTCCGCGCTCCGGCTGAGCACGGTGACGTCGGCACCCAGCGCGACCGCGAACTTCACGGCCAGGTGGCCGAGACCGCCCAGGCCGGCGACAGCGACGCGCGTGTCGGGGCCGACACCGAGCGCCCTGATCGGCTCCCACACGGTGACGCCCGCACACAGCAGCGGCGCGACGGCAGCCGGGTCCAGGCCGCCGCTGATCGGATAGGCGAACCGGTCGCGCACGACGTACTCGCGTGCATAGCCGCCGAGCGTCGTCGACCCGTCGTGGCGGTCGGTGCCGGCGTACGTCAGGGTCGGGAAGTCGGCGCAGAAGTTCTCCTGCCCCGCCCGGCACATCGGACACACGCCGCAGGAGTCGACGATGTTGCCGACCGCGACCAGGTCGCCGACCGCGAACCCGGTCGCGGCGGGTCCGACCTCGGTCACCGTCCCGGTGAACTCGTGACCGGGAACCAGCGCCGGGCCGGATCCCGGGTGGGAGTGGATCGCGTGCAGGTCGGAGTGGCACACGCCGCAGTAGTCGATGCGTACGGCGATGTCGTCGGGCCGTAGCTCCCGGCGGTGGATCTCGGCTCGACGCAGCGGCGTCCTCGGGCCGTCGGCGAGCCATGCCTGGGTCGGTCTCATCATGCATCCTTTAAACAGACTGGTTGGTCTGTTTTAGAGTAGCCTCGTCCGCCGGATGTCACAAACAGACCAGTAGGTCTGAGAACATGTGGGGCATGGCCGACCACGCACCCCGCACGACGCGAGCCACCGCTGAGCCGTCGACCGCTCGTGGCGTCGCGACCCGGCAGCGGATCCTCGACGCGGCCACTCTCGAGTTCGCCGAGCACGGCCTCGCCGGGGCTCGCATCGAGCGGATCACCGCGGCGGCGCGCACCAACAAGGCACAGCTCTACGCCTACTTCGGCGACAAGAGCGCGCTGTTCGACACGATCTTCTTCGCCTCGCTCGAGCGGATCACCGAGGCGGTTCCGATCGAGGACGGCGACCTCGCCGACTGGGCGGTGCGTCTCTATGACGAGTATCTGGAGAATCCGGAGCTGATCAGACTGGCGACCTGGGTGCGGCTCGAGCGCCGGCCGACGGGGCACCTCGCCGAGGAGACGGCGCCCTTCGACCGGATCAAGGCCGACGCGATCACCGAGGCGCAGGCGGCCGGGCGGATACGTGCGGGAGACCCCGACGACCTGAAGACGCTCGTCATCGGCATGTCGATGTCCTGGTCGCCGGTCAGCAACGTCTACGCAGCCACCCGCGACGAGCCCGAGTCCGATCACCGGCGGCGCCGTGAGCTGCTCCGCGACGCCGTCTCCCGGGTGACTGCCCCCTGACGGTTTCCGTCAGGCGCCCCATGCGACGGCCATCTCCACGGCCCGTCTCCACCGCGCGAACTCGGCCTCCCGGGCGGGCGCCGACATGGCAGGCTGCCACTCGGCCGCCCGGCGCCAGTGCCGTCGCAGCACCTCGCGGTCCGGCCAGTAGCCCGCGCCCAGCCCGGCCGCGTAGGCGGCGCCGCGCGAGACTGTCTCGGCCACCATCGGCCGCACGACCGGGATGTCGAGGAAGTCGGCGATGGTCTGCATGAGCAGGTTGTCGGCGGTCATGCCACCGTCGACGGCGAGCCGCCGCAGCGGCACATCGGCGTCGGCGTTCATCGCGTCGAGGATCTCCTTGGTCTGCCAGGCGGTCGCCTCGAGCACCGCGCGACACAGGTGCGCCTTCGTGACGTACGACGTCAGCCCGACGATCACGCCGCGGGCCTCGGGCTCCCAGTGCGGGGCGTAGAGACCGGTGAACGCCGGGACCACGTAGCAGCCGCCGTTGTCGGTGACCGTCAGCGCCTGGGTCTCGATCTCCGCCGCCGAGCGGATCAGCCCGAGGCTGTCGCGGAACCACTGCACGAGCGCGCCGGCGACCGCGATCGACCCCTCCAGGGCGTACGCCGCCGGCTCGTCCTCCATCTTGTGCGCGACCGTCGTGATCAGCCCGTGCTGGGAGCGCACCGGCGCGGATCCGGTGTTGAGGAGCAGGAAGCCGCCCGTGCCGAAGGTGCACTTCGCGTCGCCGCGGTCGAAACCGGCCTGCCCGAACAGCGAGGCCTGCTGGTCGCCGATGACCGCGGTCAGCGGTATCCCGGCGACCGGCGCGACGGTGCTCCCGAACGAGCCGACGGTCGCCCGGATCTCCGGCAGCATCGCCCGCGGCACCCGCATCGCCTCGAGCAGGTCGGGGTCCCAGTCGAGCGTGGTGAGGTTCATCAGCATCGTGCGGCTGGCGTTGGTCACGTCGGTGACGTGCAGCCCGCCGTTCGTGCCGCCGGTCAGGTTCCAGACCAGCCAGGAGTCGATCGTGCCGAACAGCAGATCTCCGGCTTCGGCCCGCGCGCGCAACGACGGCGACGAGTCGAGCAGCCAGCGCACCTTCGGCCCGGAGAAGTACGTCACCAGCGGCAGCCCGCACCGATCCTGGATCTCCGTCTCGGGCAGGTCGGCGGCGATCCGGGGAAGCACGGCGGAGGAGCGGGTGTCCTGCCACACGATCGCGTTGTGCACCGGCCGACCGGTGTGCCGGTCCCACACGACGGTGGTCTCCCGCTGGTTGGTGATCCCGAGCCCGACGACCTGGTCGGGCGACGCTCCGGCGTCGGCGAGCGCCTCCGGGACGACCCGGCAGACGATGTCCCAGATCTCCATCGGGTCGTGCTCGACCCAGCCGGCGCGCGGATAGTGCTGATGGTGCTCCCGCTGGGCGAGCGAGACCATCCGGCCCTCGCGGTCGAAGAGCATGCACCGCGTCGAGGTCGTGCCCTGGTCCAGCGCCGCGACGTACCGGGTCGACGTCATGCCGCGGCCCGGCCGTGACCGAGCGCCCGCGAGATCGACCGCGCCACGCCGGTCACCTGCGCGACGAGGTCGGCGCGCGGCTGGGTCTGGGAGTCGCACAGCCGCGCGACCGGCCCGGCGATCCCGACCGACGCCACGACGTACCCACCTCGGTCACGCACGGGCGCCGCGATGCCGGCCAGGTCCGACCGCACCTCCTCGACGGCGGCGGCCCAGCCGGTGTCGCGGGCGTCCGCGAGCGCTCGCAGCAGCTGCGACCGGTCGGTGATGGTGCGGAACGCCAGCTGGTCGAGCGGTTGCCCGACCACGCTGCGGGCGGCGCCGGGGTCGAACGCGATCAGCACCTTGCCGAGCGCGGTCGCGTGCAGCGGGAGCGAGCGTCCGGTGTCCATCTCCTGCGCCCCGGGCCCGGCCCGGAAGACATGGTGGGCCACGACCGCGGACCCGTCCCGATAGGCCGCGATCCGCGCCTCCTCGCCCGTGCGTGCGGCCAGGGTGTCGACCCAGTTGAGCGTCACCGACCGCAGCTCGTTGAGGTCGAGGGTCACCGAGCCGAGGTGGAGCAGGTCGCGCCCGACCTGGTAGCGCCCGGTGACCGGGTCCTGGTCGACGAACCCCGCGACCACCAACGTACGCAGCAACCCGTGTGCGGTCGGTTTGGCGAGCCCCACGGCGCCGGCCAGCGGCCCGAGCGCCATCGGCTCGCTCTCGGCGGAGAGCACGCGCAGCAGCGCGGCAGCCCGCTCGACGGATTGCACGGTCCGAGACATCACCGAAAGCGTAGGGCGCGCCGTGCCGGCGAGGAAAGCGCATTCGGAGCGAGCGCGACGCGGGCGTTCGGCAATGCCGAACGACTCTCGTTGTGACGCCCATCACTCGTCCCTACGGTGCTGGGGTCCGCCCGACCCCACCACGGCAGGAGCACCCACATGACAGAACAAATCGCCTCGAGCTCCGCTTCGGCAAGACGTCGAACGCTCATCGGAGAGATGAGCGCGGAGTTCGCCGGCACGGCGATACTGATCCTGTTCGGAGTCGGTGTGGTCGCTCAGGTCGTGACCGGTGACGGCGGCCTCGGCGACCACGACTCGATCGCCTGGGCCTGGGGCATCGGGGTCATGCTCGGCATCTACACCGCGGGCAGGATCAGCGGCGCCCACCTCAACCCCGCCGTGACCCTCGCGATGGCCGTGTTCAGCGACTTCGAGTGGCGCAAGGTGCTGCCCTACAGCCTCGCCCAGATCCTGGGAGCCTTCGTCGCCGCCCTCATCGTGCGGTTCGCGTACGGCGACGCGATCGCCAGCGTCGACCCCGGCCACACCCACGCCACCCAGGGCATCTTCTCGACGCTCCCGGGCAACGGCGACGCCGGCATGGGCATCAGCCTCACCACCGCTTTCGCCGACCAGATCATCGGCACCGCGATCCTGCTGTTCCTGATCATGGCCATCACCGACGCCAAGAACTCCGCCCCGATCGCCTGGTTCTCGCCGGTCGCGATCGCCTTCGTGATCGTCGGCATCGGCATGGCCTGGGGCGCCAACGCCGGCTACGCCATCAACCCCGCCCGCGACTTCGGCCCGCGCCTGGCCTCCTTCGTCACCGGCTACGACGGCGCCTGGGTGACCGCTGCGGGCGACCTCTACTTCTGGATCCCGATCCTCGGGCCGCTGCTCGGTGGACTCATCGGTGCTGGTGCGTACAAGGTGTTGATCGCACGATTCCTGCCCGCGGAGGATGAGCCCGAGGAGGTCGGCCGCGTGCCCGCGACCACCGAGACCGACACCGAGACCGACGCCGAGCCCGAGCGCCGTACCGCCTGATCCGTCCGCCTGATCCAGACCGCCTGACCCGAAGACCTACCCGAACACAGAGAGGACCGACGACATGCCCGACTACGTAGCAGCCGTCGACCAAGGCACGACCAGCACCCGCTGCATGATCTTCGACCACGGCGGCAACGAGGTCGCCCGTCACCAGCTCGAGCACGAGCAGGTCATGCCGCAGGCGGGCTGGGTCGAGCACAACCCGGTGGAGATCTGGGAGCGCACCAGCTCGGTGATCCAGACGGCCCTCAACCGCAAGAAGCTGACCCACAAGGACATCGCCGCACTGGGCATCACCAACCAGCGCGAGACCACGGTGGTGTGGAACAAGAAGACCGGGCGGCCCTACTACAACGCGATCGTCTGGCAGGACACGCGCACCGACCGGATCGCCTCCGCCCTCGACAAGGACGAGCGCGGCGACATCATCCGGCAGAAGGCCGGTCTTCCGCCCGCCACCTACTTCGCCGGCGGCAAGATCCAGTGGATCCTGGAGAACGTCGACGGTGTCCGCGAGGCGGCCGAGGCCGGCGACGCGATCTTCGGCACCACCGACTCGTGGCTGGTCTGGAACCTGACCGGCGGCACCAACGGCGGCGTGCACGTCACCGACGTCACCAACGCCAGCCGCACCATGCTGATGAACCTCGAGACCCTCGACTGGGACGACGAGCTGCTCGGCTTCTTCGACATCCCGCGCCAGATGCTCCCCGAGATCCGGCCCTCCTCGGAGCCCAAGGCCTACGGCACGACGCTCAAGAACGGTCCGATGGGCGGCGAGGTGCCGATCACCGGCATCCTCGGCGACCAGCAGGCCGCGATGGTCGGCCAGGTCTGCCTGAACGCCGGCGAGGCCAAGAACACCTACGGCACCGGCAACTTCCTCCTCCTCAACACCGGCCAGGAGCTCGTACGCTCGAAGAACGGCCTCCTCACCACGGTCTGCTACCAGTTCGGAGACGAGCCGCCCACCTATGCGCTCGAGGGCTCGATCGCCGTCACCGGCTCCGCGGTGCAGTGGCTGCGCGACCAGCTGCGGGTGATCAGCAACGCGGCCCAGTCCGAGACGCTGGCCAAGGAGGTCGACGACAACGGCGGGGTCTACTTCGTGCCCGCCTTCTCCGGCCTCTTCGCCCCCTACTGGCGCTCCGATGCCCGCGGCGTGATCGTCGGCCTGTCGCGGTTCAACACGTCGGGTCACATCGCAAGGGCGACCCTGGAGTCGATCTGCTACCAGAGCCGTGACGTCGCCGACGCGATGGAGAAGGACTCCGGCGTACGCCTCGAGGTGCTCAAGGTCGACGGCGGTGTCACCGTCAACGAGCTGTGCATGCAGATCCAGGCCGACATCCTCGGCGTCGAGGTCAGTCGGCCGGTGGTCGCGGAGACCACCGCCCTCGGTTCCGCCTACGCCGCCGGCCTGGCCGTCGGGTTCTGGAAGGACACCGACGAGCTGCGCAACAACTGGAACGAGTCGAAGCGCTGGCAGCCCGGCTGGAGCGAGGAGCAGCGCGAGACCGGCTACGCCGGCTGGCGCAAGGCCGTCGAGCGCACCCTCGACTGGGTCGACGTCGACTGATCCCGAGCCGCCGTAACCTGCGAATACGCCCGTTTGGGGTATGCGCGAGGCGACCCTTCGGACGTACGTTGCGAGTGGGCCCGGCCGGGGCCCGCTCGCAACTCGCCTCGACCGGTCCGTTGACACACCGACGACCGAGGAGGCAGCAATGTTCATCCAGATGATCCAGGGCCCCTGCACCCGGCAGGACGAGGCTCACCAGGTGCTCGACGAGTGGCGGCGCGAGCTGGCGCCGGGCGCGACCGGGTGGCTGGGCGGCACCTACGGGTTCACCGACGACGACCAGCTCGTCGCGGTGGTCCGCTTCGAGTCCCGCGAGGCGGCGATGGCCAACTCCGACCGTCCCGAGCAGGGGGAGTGGGCCGCGAAGATGGACGCGGTCATGGACGGGCCGATGGAGTTCCACGACTGCGACGACGTCACGCTGATGATGGACGGCGGCTCCGACGACGCCGGGTTCGTGCAGATCATCCGTGGCCGCGTCGACGACCCGAGCCGCCTCAAGGCGATGGTCGCCGACACCACGATGCTGCACGAGGCTCGCCCGGAGATCCTCGGCGGCACCCTCGCGATCGAGGCCGACGGCAGCTTCATCGACACGATCGCGTTCACCAACGAGGCCGACGCCCGCAAGGGCGAGCAGATCGAGCCGCCCGCCGACGTACGCCGTGAGCCGGACTACGCGATGAAGGGAGCGACCTACTACGACCTCCACCACCCCTGGTTCGAGAGCGCCTGAGGCACTGTCCTCCGACATCGTCGGCGTCTCGGATGTGATCATGGTCCGATGAGATTTCGAGGGGTTCTCGCCGGTGTGCTCGCGCTCGGTGTGACGACCGGGTGCTCGTCCTCCATCGGCGAGGAGTCCTCGAAGGACCCCTTCACCCTGCCCGTCGGGACGACGAGGTGGGACGCCGACGCCCCGTCCTGGTTCCACGACGGGACGCTCCACGTCGGCGACCGGACCGTCGAGCTCGGCGACAAGGTCGAGCGGTTCGCGCTCGGTGCGACCGGCGTCTACTGGATGCGCGGCGAGACGCTGATGTTCACCAGCGTCGAGGGTCGCACCCAGAAGGTCGAGAAGGTCGTCTGGGACAACATGGCGACCTCGGCGGACCACTCGGTGTTCGCGACCGTCGACCAGTCCCGCGGACCGAAGGACGAGTTCGGCACCCGCGCCATCCAGGTGGCCGCCTTCGACACCCGCACGGGCGAGCAGCTCTACCGCACGCCCGACGAGAAGCCGGACGAGGACGACGACCTGGCCGACCTCTACGAGGAGACCATGCCGCTGCTTGCGGGCGTCAGCAACGAGCGCCTCTTCTTCGACGACACCACCATCGACCTCAGCGACGGCTCGGTCTCCCGGAGCGACGAGGTCGGCGACGAGACGGTCATCTACGACGGCTACACCGAGACCCTGTTCCACGACGGCTATCCGATCGGGGTCAAGGGCGAGGGCCGCCACCGTGAGGTCGACAAGGCCCCGGAGTTCGCCAACGGGCGGTTGTCCCCTGACCGGAGCACGCTCTTCCAGGTCGACGTCACACCGGCCGACGCCGTCGTTTACGACGCGAAGACCGGCCGCGGACGCGCGATCGACGCTCCCTGGGACCACTTCACGCTGAGCGGCTGGAGCGACAAGGACACGTTCTTCGGGGTCGCACAGCAGACCGTCAGCCCGACCGACGGTACGGTCCGCGCGAGCCAGGCCGTCACCTGCGAGCTCCGCACGCTCGCGTGCAAGCCCGTGAGTCCGGTGATCCCGGAGAACGAAGAAGCGTCCGCCCTGGTCATGGAGGGCGACAGCACAAGCCCCCTCTGACCGCCAGACGAACTCGACGTTAAGTCCCCCGCGATCCGGCTCGCGCCACGACCGGATGCCCTAGCGTGACGTACGCGCCGGCAGTCAAAGGCGACTGCCCGCACATGTCCGCCCCGGACGGGAGAAGGCGATCCCCGCGTCCGCCGCACGTGCATGACTTGGCGACGCCTTCCTTGGTCCGCTCCCCACGAAGCAACCGAGGAGAAGAAGGCATATGGATCGCGCCACCACCGCAGTAGAGAACGCCCCGACCGATCTCGCGAGCCCGGACGACCTACGACAGGACTTCGGCGCCGACCCGACCGCCGTACGCGAGTCGGACCACTACACCGATGAATACATCAGCGGCTTCGTCGACAAGTGGGACGAGCTGATCGACTGGAAGCGCCGCTACGAGAGCGAAGGAAGCTTCTTCGTCGACCTCCTGAAGGCCCACAACGTGAAGTCGGTGCTCGACGTCGCGACCGGCACAGGCTTCCACTCCGTACGCCTCGTCGAGGAGCACTTCGACACGACCAGCGCCGACGGCAGCCCGAAGATGCTCGCGAAGGCGTTCGACAACGGCCGGACGTACGGCGGTCACATCCTCCGCGTCGTCCACGCCGACTGGCGGTGGCTCAACCGCGACGTGCACGAGAAGTACGACGCGGTCATCTGCCTCGGCAACTCGTTCACCCACCTGTTCTCCGAGCGTGACCGCCGCAAGGCCCTGGCCGAGTTCTACGCCGCCCTCAAGCACGACGGCATCCTGATCCTCGACCAGCGCAACTACGACTCGATGCTCGACAACGGCTTCTCCAGCAAGCACACCTACTACTACTGCGGCGAGGAGGTCAGCGCCGAGCCGGAGCACATCGACGACGGGCTGGCCCGGTTCCGCTACAGCTTCCCCGACGGGTCCGAGTATCACCTCAACATGTTCCCGCTGCGGAAGAACTACACCCGCCGGCTGCTGCGAGAGGTCGGCTTCCAGCGTGTCGAGACCTACGGCGACTTCCAGGAGACCTTCGTCGACGACGACCCCGACTTCCTCGTGCACGTCGCGGAGAAGAACTTCGTCGAGACCCCGGACGCGACCGCCTACTCCACCGCCGTCAACGTCGCCCGGGACTATTACAACTCCGACGACGCGGACAACTTCTACTTCTCGATCTGGGGCGGGGAGGACATCCACATCGGGCTCTACGACCGGCCGGAGGAGGACATCGCGACCGCGAGCCGCCGCACCGTGGAGCAGATGGCGCAGAAGGTGAGGCTGACCCCCGAGACGCGCGTGCTCGACATCGGCTCCGGATACGGCGGTGCAGCGCGCCACCTGGCCAAGACCTACGGCTGTCACGTCACCTGCCTGAACCTCTCCGAGGTCGAGAACCAGCGCAACCGCGAGCTCAGCGACCAGCAGGGGCTCGGCGACAGGATCGAGGTGCTCGACGGCTCCTTCGAGGACATCCCCTGCGAAGACAACCGGTTCGACGTCGTCTGGTCCCAGGACGCGATGCTGCACTCCGGGGATCGCGTACGCGTGCTGCAGGAGATCGCCCGGGTGCTGACCTCCAGCGGCGAGGTCGTCTTCACCGACCCGATGGCCGCTGACGGCGCCGACAAGGAGGTGCTCAAGCCGATCCTGGAGAGGCTTCACCTCGACTCGATGGGCTCGCCGGGGTTCTACCGCCACGAGCTGAGCCGGCTCGGCCTCGACACCGTCACGTTCGAGGAGCACACCGACCAGCTGACGACCCACTACGCCCGGGTCCTCGAGGAGACCGAGCGTCGCCACGAGGAGATCACCGAGCAGGTCAGCGACGCCTATCTCGCTCCGATGAAGGTCGGCCTGCGCCACTGGGTCGACGGTGGGAACGCCGGCAACCTGGCCTGGGGCATCTTCCACGCCAAGGGCTGATCGACGCCCGGCCGGGGCACGGACGAACGTACGTCGTGCCCCGGCCGGGCGGTTTCACATTCTCCCGGTATGGTCTGGGTCACATCGTGCTCACGGCCAACGGAGGACCCCTTGCGCATCGCAGTGATCGGCACCGGATTCGGCGGCCTGGCCGCCACGATCGAGCTCAAGAAGCGAGGCCATGACGACATCGTCGTGTTCGAGAAGTCCGGCGACGTCGGCGGCGTGTGGCGGGAGAACACCTATCCGGGTGCCGCCTGCGACGTACCGTCCAACCTCTACTCGTTCTCCTTCGAGCCCAACCCGCACTGGCCCCACAAGTTCTCCCGCCAGCCCGCGATCCTCGACTACATCCACAAGGTCGTCGACAAGTACGACGTACGCCGCCACATCCGGTTCGACACCGAGGTGCTCGCCGCACGCTGGGACGACGACGCGAAGACCTGGCAGCTCGAGCTGAGCACGGGGGAGACGGAGTCCGTCGACCTCTTCGTCCCCGCGGTCGGTCAGCTCTCCCGGCCCTCGATCCCGACCATCCCAGGCGCCGACACCTTCGCGGGCACGGCGTTCCACTCCGCGGAGTGGAACCACGACGTCAGCCTCGAGGGCAAGCGGGTGGCGGTGATCGGCACCGGCGCGAGCGCGATCCAGTTCGTGCCCGAGGTGCGCAAGAGCGCGGAGCAGGTGCTCCTCTTCCAACGCTCGGCGCCCTACATCGTCCCGCGCAAGGACTTCGTGCGCGCCGAGCCGTCGGGCCGGGTCTCGCAGCTCCTCGACCGGGTCAAGATCTGGGGTCAGGCCGAGTGGCTCACCACCTCGTTCCACGTCAAGCCGTTCGGCGCGATCATGCGCGCCTGGTCCCGCCGCCACATGAAGGCGCAGACCGCCGCGAAGCCGGGACTCTTCGAGAAGGTGTGGCCCGACTACCCGTTCGGCTGCAAGCGCATCCTGTTCGCCGACGACTATCTGCCTGCGCTCGCCCAGCCCGACGTCGACGTGATCACCGACGACATCATCGAGATCACCCCGGCCGGGGTGCGCACCGCCGACGGCAGCCACCACGAGGTCGACGTGCTCATCTGGGGCACCGGCTTCAAGGCCACCGACTTCCTCGCCCCGATGACGCTCACCGGCACCCAGGGCCGTGACCTGCACACCCATTGGAAGGACGGCGCGCACGCCTACCACGGCATGACCGTGCCCGGTTTCCCCAACCTGCTGATCATGTACGGCCCCAACACCAACACCGGCGGCGGCTCGATCATCTACTTCCTGGAGACCCAGGCCCGCTATCTCGGCAAGTACGCCGACCACATCAAGGAGGCCGGCCCGCTCGAGGTCAGGGGCGAGGTCGAGGAGGCCCATGACGCGAGGATCCAGGACAAGCTCGCGGGAAGCGTCTGGAGCAAGTGCGACTCCTGGTACCGCGAGAAGAACGGTCGCATCACGACCAACTGGCCCAGCATCTCGGCGCGCTATCGGCTCGGTTCCGGCTACGACAGGGGCGACTACGCATTGATCGATGAACTGTCTTAATGGGTCTTTTGTGACCGATCTGTTCATTCCCTTATCCGTGTGCTAGGCCACATACTCGAAGGGATGACTACCTCAACCCCCCGGCGGCGACACTTCGCCGCGAGTCCTTTCAAGACTGATCCCGAGCCGGTCATTGAGCAGTACGAGTCCGGAGACCTCGTCTCCCACGACTCATTCGGTCTGGGTCGGGTCGTCAACAAAGAAACGGCCGCAGTCACTGTCGACTTCGGTCCCCAGCTAGTGCGCATCGCCAGCCCCTTCACCAAGCTTGCCAAGCTCTGACACCGTCCGAGCTGCCCTACAGGTTGCCCTCCCCGAGCGATGCTCCGGGAGGGCAACCTGTCTCCGGCCTAGGATCGGCGACGTGACCGTGACCATCCGCGATGCAGCTCCTGCCGACGTACCCGAGATCCTTCGTCTCGTCCACGCCCTGGCCGACTACGAGAAGGAGCCCGACGCCGTCGAGGCGACCGAGGCCGACTTCACCGCCGCGCTCTTCCCGGAGTCCGGCACCGCGACCACTCGCTGCCTGATCGCGGAGGCTGGAACGGATGGAGCGGGCGGCACGGTGATCGGCATCGCGGTCTGGTACGTCACCTTCTCCACCTGGACTGGCCGCAACGGCATCTGGCTCGAGGATCTCTTCGTCGACCCTGCCCACCGCGGCGCCGGAGCCGGCAAAGCCCTTCTCGTACGCCTCGCGGAGATCTGCGTCGAGAACGACTGGCGACGCCTCGAGTGGTGGGTCCTCACGTGGAACGAGCCGTCGATCGCCTTCTACCGCTCGCTCGGCTCGGTGCCGCAGGACGAGTGGGAGGTCCACCGCATCGACGGCGACGCCCTCGAGTCGCTCGGGGCTGGTGCTCTACCCCGCTGACCCCGGCCCGGGCAGCACCTCGACATCGTCGGCATGCATCGGCTCGCCGCAGTGCGAGCACCGCAGATCGACCTGCGCGATCTCCCCGCAGCCGTGGTGCCGGTAGAGCACCGGCGGCCCGGCCTCCCCGGCGAGCCACTTGTCGCCCCAGCCGACCATCACCATCAGCACGTCGACCAGCTCGCGCCCCTTCTCGGTGAGCACGTACTCATAGCGCGGCCGGTTGTCGTAGGCCTGCTTCTCGAGCACCCCGTGCTCGACCAGGTGCCCGAGCCGCTCGGTGAGCACCTTCCGAGAGATCCCGAGATCGGCCTGGATCTGGTCGAACCGGTTCATCCCGACCCAGACGTCCCGCAGCACGAGCGGCGACCACGGCTCCCCGATCACGTCGAGCGTGCGCGCGATCGAGCAGGCCATCTCGGCGAAGTTCGTACGTTGCATGGCCCGAATCTACCATTTGGGGTTCCCTGAAGAAACTCAAGGTGTTACGGTCGCAGAGTCTCTTCAGGAAACTCCAATCACCAGGGAGCGGTCATGAGCAAGGTCCTCGCAGCACTCTCGGTCTCGGTCGACGGCTTCATCACCGGGCGCGGCCCTGGGCCCGGCCGCGGCCTGGGCGACGGTGGCGTCCTCTTCGACTGGTACTTCAGCGGCGACACCCCCAGCCGGGTCTTCGACGGCTTCACGCTCGCCGAGCCGAGCGCCCGTGTCTTCGACGCCCTGGCCTCGCGCGATGGCGTCAGCCTCGCCGGCCGCAACACCTACGACGACTCCGGCTGAGACACGGGCGGTGCCCCGCACCCCACCGCGCCGCTCGTCGTCCTCTCCCATCGGCCTGCGCCGGCGACCCACGACCGCCAGACCTTCGCCACCACGATCGAGGACGCGATCGCTGTCGCCAAGCAGCAGGCCGGCGGCAAGGACGTCGGCCTCATGGGCGGCGGTGTCGTGACCGCGGCGCTGAAGGCCGGCCTCGTCGACGAGCTCGTCCTCCACCAGGTCCCGGTGCTCCTCGGTGCCGGCCGCCGCTTCTTCAACGAGCTCCCCGAGCACATCTCGCTCGAGATCGTCGACGTCGTCGCCGCCCCGGGCGTCACC